>JBILVH010000144.1:0-5070 GCA_044370555.1 Candidatus Nanopelagicales bacterium | reverse complement strand
ATGTCGAACTCACCCCGGCCGACAAGTTCGTAGAGGGCATCCTCGGTAACGGTCTTGACCTGTGCATCAATGCCGATGGCTTGCATGTACGAGCGGAAGAACTCACCCGCTTTGACCGATGATGGCGAGTCACTGCGCACGAAGAGGCGGTACGACATGGGCTTGCCGTCCGGGCCGATGCGAACGCCATCGGGCCCCATCGGGTAGCCAGCCTCGTCCAGGATTGAGTTCGACAACGCCGGATCGTAGGCCTGCATATCAGTACCGGGATCCCAGTGCAGCGTGGAGTACAGCGGAGGAATGATCGTGCTACCGGGCGCGCCGTACCCGTCAAGCACCCTCTCCACGAGTTGCTGACGATCGATCGCATGCGAGATGGCGAGCCGCACCTGCCGGTCCTTGATATGTGGGTTGCCATCTCCGATGGGGGTCCCGTCGGTCAGGGCAGCACCCATGTTGAAAGCCAACTGGTTGAATCCGGAATAGACACCGGCGTACGTCGTGATGTTCTCCTCGCCCTCGAGTGCGGCAAAGACATCCGCCGTCAGGCCCTCAGCGAAGTCGATCTCACCCTTCTTCAGCGCCTGAGCGAGTGCATCGGCGTTGTTGTAGACGCGGAAGGTCACCTCGTCAATCTTCGGACGCCCCCCGTAGTAGTTGTCATTCGCCACCATGCGGATGTACTGCCCGGTCCGGCGCTCGGCCACGAGGAAGGGGCCGCCACCGACCGTAACCTGACCCGCGGCGGGTTCGTTGGTGTAGGACCGGCCAGCCTTGCCCTCTACCGTCTCCCACACGTGCTTGGGGAGGATGTAGACGACCAGCCTGGTCATGATGGGGGAAGGCACCTTCACCTTCATCACCACGGTCCGGTCATCCGTCGCCGTCACGGACGTGATGTTGCGGACGTAGCTGCCGTAGTTCGTCTGCTCGTAGCGACCGTTCATGATCCGGTCGAAGGTGTAGACGACATCAGCCGACGTCATCGGGGTCCCGTCCGACCAGAGCAACCCCGGGCGCAGCGTGTAGGTCCACGTCGTGCCATCGGCCGACTCCTCCCACGACTCGGCGATGCCGGGCACCGCCGAGAAGTCAGCGGCCGAGGTGTTGAGGAGCGTCGGGTACTGCAACTGCGCAACCTCGGTGGCCTCAGCCACGATCATCGTGAAGGGGTTGAGCGAGTCGACGTCGCCGAGCATCCCCACCGTGAAGACCACGGGTTCGTCCGCACTCGCCTGCGGGAGCGCAGCAACGCTACCCACACCGAGCCCTAGGAGGCCCGCCGCCAAACCGGCAAGGGCTCGCACCTTCATCGATCGCCTCTGCACCACGATTCCTCCCTCGAGGGCGCCCGGGCCGTTACGGTCGGGGCGTGAGTGTGCCCATGATGCCCCCTGAACCACCCCGAAGAGGCACGTATGCGCGCGATTGTGATGGGTGGGTGGATCCCTACGGGTGGATGCGCAACCACGAGGACCCCGACCTTGCGGCCTACCTGGAGGCGGAGAGGGGGTACTTCGACGCTCGCTGTGCGCCACTGGACGCCCTGGCCGAGGACCTAGCCGGGGAGCTTCGCGGGCACATTCCCGACCGGGAGACCACACCCCCGTGGGAGCAGTCGGGCGCGCGGTTCGATTGGTGGACAAGTCCGGGCAATGAGTTCCCGGCTTTGCGCCGCGATGGAGTCGTCCTCCTCGACGTGCAGGCGATCGCCGACGCTGTCGGGGCGACATACGCCGCGGTCGGCGTATGTGAGCCGAGCCCCGACGGGCGATTCGTGGCCTGGTCCTTGGACGTGACCGGGGAGGAGGTCTACGAGCTGCGATTCCGTGAGATCGGCACCGGTCGCGACGCACCGACCATGGTGCAGCGGACCTACTACACAGGGGCGTGGTCGTCTGACGGATGTCACTTCTTCTACACCGTGCCCGATGACGCCTACCGACCCGCCGAGGTGCGCTGCGTCGAGGTATCCACCGGTCGCGAGACGACGTGCCTGACCGAGAAGGACGAGCGGTTCGAGCTTACGGTGCGGGCCCGTGGCGGCTGGATCCTGATCACGGCCCGCAGCCGTGACACGACGCAGGTGTGGTCGGTCCCGGCCGACACCCCCTTGGAGCCGCCGACCGCGGTCGCCGAACGGGTGCGCGGGGTGGAGTACGACGTAGAACCGCAGGGTGACGGATGGCTCATCGTGACGAACCTGCACGAAGTGGAGTTCGAGTTGATGTCCGCGCCATCGACGTCGGTATCCATGGCGGAGTGGCAGTCGTTGCGGACGCCCGAAGCATCTCGCGCGGAGCGTCTGCATGAGGTGATCGCCTTCGAGGGAGGGCACATTGCCTGTGAACTCCGCCGCGAAGGCCGCGCGCTGGTCCGCATCATGGCCGCCGACGGGAGCACTGTGCATGAGTTGGAGCCCGATGACGGAGTGGGCACGATCCGACTCGGACGCAACGAGGATCCGGGGGCTACGTACGTCACCGTCGTGACCGAGTCGTTCATCGCGCCACCCCAGTCGTGGGACGTCGACCTGTTGACGGGACAGCGACGACTGCGGCACCGGCGAGAGGTGCCGGGCTTCAACGCCGGCATGTACTTGGGTGAGCGCGTCACCGCCCAGGCACCGGACGGTCGCGCGGTGCCAGTGATCCTCGTGCACCGCCGCGATGTCGATCTCGGCCCGCAGACGCCGTGCCTACTGTGGGGATACGGCTCCTACGAAGCCGTCGATGACTCATGGTTCGATGCCGCCCTGCTACCGCTTCTGGACCGCGGGGTCGTCTTCGCGACCGCGTACCTGCGCGGGGGCGGTGAGGTGGGCCGCGCGCAATGGCTCGATGGGCGCCTCGACCGCAAGCGCAACACCTTCATTGATCACATTGCGGCCGCTGAGGCCCTAGCGATCGGGGTCGATGCGCGCGGTCCGCTGGTCGGACCGATCGTCACGCGGGGCCTGAGCGCCGGCGGACTGCTCCAGGGGGCGGTGTACGCGATGCGTCCAGATCTCTGGGCGGGTGTCGTGGCGGAGGTGCCGTTCGTCGACGTCGTGAACTCGATGCTCGATGCATCGCTACCGCTAACGGTCACGGAGTGGGACGAATGGGGGGATCCGCGCGAGCCGGCGATGCTGGAGTACCTGCGTTCCTACGCCCCCTACGAGAACCTGCCGCCCGCGGCAACCCGCCCACCGCTGCTCGTCACCGGCGCGGTACACGATCCGCGCGTGCTCGTGCACGAGCCGGCCAAGTGGGTCGCGGCGCTGCGAGCATCGGACCCGAATCGCGGCGCGGGTGACTCGCAAGACCCGGCCGCTCCGGGCACCGTGCTCTTTCGCGTCGAGACCGGGGCCGGGTCACATGTCGGGCAGTCCGGTCGCTACGCCGCGGTGGTCGAGGCCGCGCAGGTGACCGCGTGGATCCTGCGCGCCCTCGCCCCGCGGTAGAACGCAGATCAGCCGGTCAGACTGCCGGAGGAGGCGAAGCGGATCGCGTTGATGATGATGCCGACGACGATGATCACGCCGGTGACAATGAGCCAGATCCGGGCATTGTTCGACGCCTGCTGCGCACCCGCGACATCGCCCGCCTGCCACAACTTCTTGGACTTGCTGGCGAACACGATGGCGACGATGCCGGTGATCAGGCCGAAGCACGAAGTGCACAGGCCCACGATCGTCGCGACGATGGCGAGGACCATCCAGTCCTGGGGCTTGCTGACACCAGCGCCACCGTAAGGCGCGCCATAGCCGCCGCCAGGGGGCGGCGGCGGACCAACGGGCGGGGGCGGAGGCGGCGGGGGCGGGGTGACGCCAGACATGATCGGCTCCTATCGGTTGCGGTGCGACCGGTATCACCGGCAGCCCCGGAGGACCTGGGTGTCCTCACCCTAGCGAGAGGTGCCGACGCGGCGGGTGAACTTCGGCTGAACACCCCACCTGCGAGACTGCGCATCATGCGACCCCTGCAGCGTGGACGCTGGACCCCGCTGGTCTACGACGCGCTCGTCGACATCGTCGAATCCGCCCAGCCCGGCGATGTCGCGGCCTTCGACTTCGACGGCACGGTGTGCTGCTGGGACGTGAGCGAGGCGGCCGTGGCCGAAGGGGTGCGCCGCGAGGTGTTCACCGATGCAGACGTACTGGATCTCGTGTGCCCGCCCGCAGGGGGGGTGCACTGGCGCGACGGTCTGGTGCGCTACTACGAAGCGTTGTCGGCGTGCGACACCCGGAGGGGAACGCACTTCGGCCACTATCCGGGCTCGCTGTGGACCGCCCAGGTCTTCGCAGGTCACGCGCTCGCGACGTACCTCGACTGCGTCGATGGCGGCATTGCGCACCACCTCGGGCCGCGGCCGATCCCGGAGGTCGTCGACCTGATGGATGCGCTGGCCGAGCGCGGGGTCGCGGTGTACGTCGTGACCGCGGGCATCGCCTGGGCGGTGCGGCGTGCGGTCAAGGCTTTGGTGAACCCGCACATGCAGCGAACGGGCGGGCTTCCCCTTGATCGGGTGCTCGGCATAACCGCACTGCTGGCAGATCCGCACAGCGGTGCGCTGCTCACCGACGACGCAGCGATTGCGCTCTACGGCCAGGACTACCTCCGCGGTGCACCCCCGTGCGACGACCTGCTGATCACCGCCCTGACGGGCGGTGGGCTGTCGTTCGCCGGCGGCAAGGTCGCCGCCCTCATCGACCGGTTGGACCGCGCGGCGTTGCATCTCGCGGTCGGGGATGGCGGGGGTGATGTCGCCCTGATGACGCTGGCACGGCACGGCCTCTGGCTCGCCGATGACGCTGCCCCGACGAGCGCGGCGCTACGACCGCGGATGGAAGTACTCGGGGTGCTGGTACAGCCGGTGCGCGGCGGCGGCGAACTCATCGCGTAGCGGCGACTCGCACAGGACGCGGCGGGAGATCGGCGGGAGAACAGACATCGCCGAGCACCGCGTGAAGCAGGTGCCCGGCGAGTGGGTGAATGCTCGCATAGCGCCGGAGGACCCGCACATCGGCCCCCCGCACATCGGCCCCCCGCACATCGGCCCCCCGCACATCGGCCCAGCCGCGGACCG
>JBILVH010000143.1:0-5094 GCA_044370555.1 Candidatus Nanopelagicales bacterium | reverse complement strand
CAAGGATGCGCGGCACCGACGCGAGTGTCATCACGTTGTGCACGAGGGTGGGCTTGCCGAACAACCCCGAGAGCGCGGGGATCGGCGGCTTCGGGCGCACCATCCCGCGCTTGCCCTCCAGGCTTTCGAGCATGGCGGTCTCTTCCCCGCACACATACGACCCCGCGCCCACGACGACCCGCACCGCACACGGCAGCCACTCGTCGGCCACCGCGATCGCCTCGCGCATCGTCGAGATTGCATCCGGGTACTCCGAGCGCACGTAGACCAGCGCCTCGGTCGCGCCGACCGCACCCGCCGCGATCGCGATGCCTTCGAGCAGCATGAACGGATCGCCTTCCATCACCATCCGGTCGGCGAAGGTGCCGCTGTCGCCCTCGTCAGCGTTGACGCAGATGTACTTCACATCGCTGTCCGCCTCGAGCACCGTGCGCCACTTGATCCCCGCCGGGAACCCCGCACCGCCCCGGCCGCGCAACCCTGATGCAAGCACCTCGGCCACCGTCTCGTCGGGGCCGAGTGCGGCAGCGCGCGTCAGGCCGACGAGGCCGCCGTGCACGCGATAGTCGTCGATGCTGAGCGGGTCGGTGAGCCCCATCCGCACGAACGTCACCCGCTGCTGGTCGGCCAGCCACGGCAGGGTGTCGACGGGTCCCACGCGCAGGTCATGCTCCCCGCCAACCAGCAGCCCCGCGTCGAAGAGTCCCTCGACGTCATCCGGAGTCACCGGCCCGTAGCCGATGCGCTCCGGGCCGACTTCGATGAGCGGCTCGAGCCAGAGCGCGCCGCGGGACGACGTACGAACGATCTCGACGTCCAGCCCGCGCATCGCAGCCACGGCGACGACCAGCGTCGCGACCTCATCGGCACCGACCGACCGGGCCGCGCTGTCGCGCGGTATGTAGATGCGGGTCATGCCCTTACCGCCTCCACCCGCGCGGCCGCGACCACCGTCGCGAGCCGATCAGCATCCAGGCGGCCGACCAGGCGGTCGTTGACCAGGGCCGCGGGCCCGAGGGCGCAATTGCCCAGGCAGTAGACGTCGTGCACCTCGACCGAGTCCGAGGCCAGACCCGTCGCCGCACGACGCAACTCCCGCGACCCGACGGCCTGGCACGCCTCGGCGACGCAGAGGCGCACGGTCACCGGCGGCGGCGGCGTGCGGCGCAGATCGTGGTAGTAGGTCAGGACGCCGTACACCTCGGCCCGCGACACATTCAGGGCCTGGGCCACCAGGTCGAGGGCGTCATCGGGGATGAAGCCGAAAACCTCCTGGATCCGCTGCAGCGCCGGGAGCATGAGCCGTTCGGCCTGGGGCAGCGCTGCGAGGACCCGCTCACAGGCTTCACTGGACCACGGCATGGCATCGGCCGACACCGTGCCAGGGTAGCCCAACGCCCTACGCTGGCGGGGTGAGCGCCAATGACCGCCGCCGCGTGCTGCACTGGCGCGACGGGTGGAGCGCCGGGCCGGACGCGATCGCCATCGAGGAGCCCGTGGAGATCGAGGTCGACGGGGTCGTCGTCTCGACCACGATGCGCACCCCGGGCAATGACATCGAACTCGCACTCGGCTGGCTGGTGAGCGAGGGAGCGATCGCTTCGGTCGATGCCGTCGTCGACGTACGCGAGTGCTTCGAGTCAGCTCAGGGCGAGGAACTCGACGCAGATGCCCTCGGGGTCGGCTACGACCCGGTCGGCGACGTACGGCGGATCGTGAAGGTCCGCACCGCCTCCGGGGCTGGAGTGGCGCCCCGCCTGCATGCGACGACGAGCGCCTGCGGCATCTGCGGCACCGACGTCATCGCCGCGACCATGGCCAACCGGCCGTGGGATCTCAAAGCCGATGACAGCGTCATAGCCCCCGACCTCCTCGCGCAACTGCCCGGCCGATTGCGCGCAGCCCAGCGCGGCTTCGACAGCAGCGGCGGGTTACACGCCGCCGGACTCTTCACTCTCGACGGTGCGCTCGTCTGCCTCCGCGAGGATGTCGGTCGGCACAACGCCGTCGACAAGGTCGTCGGCTGGGCCGTCGGGCAGGGCCAGTTGCCGCTGCGGGCGCACGTGCTGCAAGTGAGCGGTCGCGCATCGGCGGAACTGGTGCACAAGGCGTTGATGGCCGGCATCCCCGTGCTCGCGGCGGTCTCGGCTCCAACGACGCTCGCGGTCGACCTCGCGCGCGCCGGGGACCTCACCCTTGCCGGCTTCGTCCGCGATGCGACCTTGAACATCTACGCGTGCGGGTCCCGGGTCGGCGCACCCGACTGATCAGTCCGCGCGCACCATCAGCAGTGCCGGCGCGCCGGTGTCGGGGCTGCCTGACTCCTCCGGCGGCGGATCACCGCTGCGCAGCAGGTTGTCGACGCGGCCACGCAACCCGAGGACGTCCGGCACGGGTACCGCACGGCGCAACGGGCGTTTCAGCGCCTCCCATGTGGTCTGGATGTCGGGCCACTCCCCGAACAACGCCTGCGGGTCTGCGGCACCGGCGCGCAAGTACTCCTGCCAAGCCCGGTTGTGCGCGAGGTACGCCATGCGCGCATCGGCCACCGCACGGTGCCATGGTGCGATGCGCAGGTTGGCGACGCTCTCCCCCGCCTGCTGCAGGATCCCCGCGCGCGCACCCGCCGCGGCACCGATCTCGGCCAGGATCTCCTGCTGCTGTTCGGCGGACGTCGCCCCGCCGAGTCTTTCGACCAGCGCGGTGATCTCGTCGTTCGATGCGGACATCGAACTCTCGGACACCTCGATATCGCGCACCAAGGCACGCATCTCGAGTGTCCGCGCACCCCAGTCGGCCACCGCGATCACCGTCAGTGCGGCGATCACCAGCATGGCGATGCCGCCGACGATCCACGGCCACAGTCGTCGACCCGGGTTGATCGGGGGTGCAACGGCGGCACCGGGGACCGGCGGACCGCCGGGAAGGGAAGTCACCCTCCCATCGTCCCCGACCCTGCGGCCCGAAGCGAACCGGGCGTAGGTTGCTCCCATGTCCGACGCCCGGGTCGCCGCCCCACAGTGGCGCGCCGACTACGACGCGCGCGTCGAGATGCTGCGCGCGCACCTCGCCGCCCTTCCCTCCGACGCCCCCGTCCGCCTCGCGAAGCGCACCTCCAACCTCTTCCGGCCGCGGGCCGCGACCACGTCACCCGGGCTGGACGTCACGTCGTTCAACCAGGTGCTCGAGGTCGACCCGGTCACGCGCACCGCGCAGGTCCAGGGGATGACGACGTACGAAGACCTCGTCGCCGCGACCCTCCCCTATGGCCTGATCCCGCTGTGCGTCCCGCAGCTGAAGACCATCACCCTCGGCGGTGCCGTCACCGGCCTCGGCATCGAGAGCGCGAGCTTCCGTGCCGGAACACCGCATGAGTCTGTCCTGGACATGGACATCCTCACCGGCGACGGCCGCGTCATCACCGTTAGCGGTGCCGACGATGATCCGCATCGCGATCTGTTCTTCGGCTTCCCCAACAGCTACGGCTCCCTGGGCTACGCCTTGCGACTGCGGATCGAGCTCGAGCCCGCGCCGCCGTTCGTGCACCTGCGACACATTCCCTTCCGCACCGCGGAGGCGCTTGCGGAGGCCATCGCGCAGATCAGCGCGACCCGCGAGTGGAACGGCGTACGCGTCGACTTCTGCGACGGCACGGTCTTCAGCGCACACGAGCACTACCTCACTCTCGGCGAGATGGTCGCGGCTCCGCCCGCTTCGCAGCGCGTCCCGAGTGACTACACCGGCATGGACGTTTATTACCGCTCGGTGCAGCGACGCCAGGAGGACCTCCTGACGATCCACGACTACCTCTGGCGGTGGGACACCGACTGGTTCTGGTGCTCGCGCGCATTCGGCGCGCAGAAGCCGACCGTGCGTCGGCTGTGGCCGAAGTCGCGACTGCGTAGCGACGTGTACTGGAAGATCATCGCGCTAGACCGGAAGTACCGGCTCAGCACGCGGGTCGATGCCCTGCGCGGCCGACCCACCCGCGAGCCCGTCGTCCAGGACATCGAGGTGCCGGTCGACCGCCTGCCGGAGTTCCTCGACTTCTTCCACCGCGAGGTGGGCATTGAGCCGGTCTGGGTGTGCCCGCTGAAGCAGCGCGACCCCGACGTGCGGTGGCCGCTCTACGAGTTCGACCCGTCTACGACCTACGTCAACGTCGGTTTCTGGTCTACCGTGCCACTGCCCCCGGGCACTGCCCCCGAGGAGGGACGGGTCAACCGTCGGATCGAGGAGGTCGTGACCGCCCTGGACGGCCGCAAGTCGCTCTACTCGACGGCCCACTACGCCGAGGACGACTTCTGGTCAATCTACGGGGGAGACGAGTACGCCCGGCTGAAGAAGTCCTATGATCCGGCGGGTCGACTTCTAGGCCTGTACGACAAGGTGGTGCGGCAGCGCTGACCCGCGGGCGGGGGCACGCGGGAGGCTGCGCGCACGAGCAGAGGGGAAGTGTCATGAAGCTCGCCGAGGCGTTCGCCATCATCGTGCCGGCTGAGCGCGGTGTGGGATTCCGCGCGTACGACGGCTCCAGCGTGGGCACCGTGGGTGCAGACGTGGTTCTCGAACTGCGCACCCCGCTCGGCCTGCAGTACATCGCGGGCTCCCCCAACCAGCTCGGCCTCGCCCGGGCCTTCGTGAGCGGCGCCCTTGAGATCCACGGTGATGCGTACGAGGCGCTGCGGCGGCTCTACCCGCTGCCGCTTGATCACGTCTCGTGGTCCGACCGTGCCCGCCTCGGCCGCGCCTTCGCCTCGGCCGCACTGGCCCGCCCTGAGCCGCCAGCCCTCGAGCAGCGCCTCAGCGGTCGACGCCACTCGAAGCGCCGCGATGCCGAGGCGATCGAGCACCACTACGACGTGAGCAACCGCTTCTACCGGTGGGTGTTGGGGCCTTCCATGGCCTACACCTGCGCGGTCTTCAACTCGCACGACGCGTCGCTTGAGGAAGCGCAGGAGGAGAAGTTCGACCTGGTCTGCCGCAAGCTCGGACTCGAACCCGGCATGCGCCTGCTCGACGTCGGGTGTGGCTGGGGCGGCATGGTGCTGCACGCGGTGAAGAACTACGGCGTGACCGCGATCGGGGCGACAC
>JBILVH010000142.1:0-5111 GCA_044370555.1 Candidatus Nanopelagicales bacterium | reverse complement strand
GATCCGCACGATCACGGTCTCCGGTCAGAGTTCGCCGGCGGGTGTCTTCGAGGACAGCAACGGCTTCATCTGGATCGGCTACGAGAGAGGCAACATCGTCAAACTCCCGGCCGACGCTGGACGTAACGCGACGCCACTGCAGAGCTTCAGTCCCGGATGCAGCATCCACGCGAAGACGATTGTGGACAGCAACGGCTTCATCTACCACCCGTGCTGGCATGAGCACAGCGTGCGCGTCTTCGCACCCGACGCATCGGGCAGTGCCACGCCGGTGCGCACCATCACCGGCACGACCCACCCGCGGGCCGCATTCGACCCCAACGGCACGCTCACCGTGGTTGGCGCCAATTACGTGCGGACATTCGAACTCGGTGGCGCGTCCGCGTCGACGAGTCCGCTTACGGATAAGGCAGCGCCCTTCCACCTGATGGACGTCGCCTGGGACAACGCCGACAACATCGTCCTCGGCGCCTATGGCGGACAGGTCCGTGCCTATCCGCTCAGTGCTTCGTCGTACGACGGCAACGACTACGTCATGGACGGGGTCAACATGACCCGCGAGGTGTGGTCGATGGCCTTTGATCCGACGGCCAACGAGTTGACGATCGGCAACTACCACGGAGTTGTCACGAGGTACGACTGGGCCGCCGTGCTCGCCGGTGACGCGGTAGCGCCATCAACACCGACCGAATTCAATGCGACCACAGCGGGCAACGAGATCACGGCGACATTTGTGGCGCCGACGGAGACCTACACGGTGGTCGAGGTCTACGCCGATGGCGGTAGCGGCACCATCACCTGCCGCGCCCTTCCTCCGGCCGAGACCTGCACCTTCACGGCTGCTGACGGCATCGTGCTCAACACCCAGTACCGCGTCTGGGCCCGTGCATTCAACGAGGATGCGGGTAGTGGCGAGACAAGTAGCGTCTATCTCACGCCCGAGGTCCTCGTAGCGCCGGATCCGGTGACGAACCTGCAGGCGGAGGCAGGCAGTCGTACCTTCACCGTGTCGTGGACAGCGTCACCTGGCGAGGTCACTGAGTACGAGGTCACGGCAACCGGTGGGGAGTCGCCCCTGGTGTGCACGACGACGGAGGTGAGCTGCGAGTTCACCGCCGAGGACGGGGTCGTCAACAACGTGACCTATTCCGTCACTGTGAAGACGATCCGGCGCACGCTGTCGGCCACGTCCGAGGCGATCACCGTTCGCCCGGTGCCAAATGAGAATGAATTGCCGCCGTCGAAGGTGACGGGTGTCACGGCGACCGGTCTAAACCGCGTCATCACGGTGAATTGGTCGGTGCCCTCAGGGACGGTCACCGGCTACACCGTGACCGCGCAGAGCACTGGCGAGACATTGACGTGCGCGTCCGAGAGCGCGGATGTCACCGAGTGCGTCATTGAAAACGCGACGAATCTCGCCACGTACTCCGTCACCGTGGTCGCGCACAACGGGCTGGAGGGCTCGACACCCTCGGATCCAGTCTCGGTCCTCGTGGATCGGCGCGAGGCACCCACGGTCTCCGCGTTCACCGTCGAGGGGAACCCTCGGGCCGGGCGCACCCTGACCGGTACGGGCATCACGATCGGGGGCTTCCCGGCGCCGGAAGTGACCTACCGCTGGGAGAGCGCTGGGTCGCTGGAAGGCCCGTGGATCCCGGTTGAGGCTGGCGTAACGCCGACGTACGAGCTCGCCCGCGTGGATGTGGGTCGGTTCCTGCGGCTGGTCGTGATTGCCGCCAACGGTGTGGGCGACAATGCCCGGCGTACCTCAGCGCCAGTCGGGCCGGTAGTGAACATGGCCGGTGAGACCGAATCGGTCGCTCGGCCCATCACCAGGTTCCGCGCGGTGGCGGGCGACGCCCGCGCCACGCTCACGTGGGATGCGGTGAAGGGGGTCACGGCTGACACGTACACCGTGCGCGTTCAAGGTGGTGGCTCGGTGCGCGAGGTCGTTGTTCGCGGTACCTTGACGCAGACGGTGCTGACGGGTCTGGTGAACGGCACGACGTACAACCTCTCGGTGACCGCGACCGGCTACGCCGAGTCGGTGTCACGCGTGGTCAGCATCGTGCCGGCCGGCAAGCTCGGCCCCGTGCGCCAGGTCACGTCGGTGCTGAGGGGGACGGCGTTGACGTTGAGCTGGACGCGGCCGGCAGGCACATCGCCGGTGGCCACCTACCGCGTGGTTCTCGACGGGGTCCGCCCCGCAGTCAAGGATCGCCTGGTGACCACGAAGGAGACTCGTGTGGTGATCCGCAACCTAGTGGCGGGTGCGCAGTACCGCGTGCGCATCGTCGCGGTGAACCGAGTCGGTGCTGGAGATGCCTACGTGGGCCCCCGGCCGCTGACGATCAGCTGACGCTCAACTGGCGATCAGCTGACGCTCAACTGACGCGGCTCGAGCGCCAAGCCCAATCCTCACGGTGTCAAAACGCTTCGGAAAATGAAGCGTTTTGACACCGTGAGGTTTGTTGTGGGGGGTGAGGGGGTGCCGGGGTTGCGGTGGAGCGCGGGCCTCAGGCCTTGCGGTCGAAGTCCAGGTCTCCGGCATCGAGGATGCGGTAGGCGTATCCCTGTTCGGCGAGAAAGCGCTGCCGGTGCGCCGCGTAGTCGGCATCGAGTGTGTCCCTAGCAACGATCGAGTAGAACGTCGCAGCCCTGCCGTCGCCCTTCGGTCGCAGCAGGCGGCCGAGGCGCTGCGCCTCCTCCTGCCGCGACCCGAAAGCCCCGCTCACCTGGATGGCGACCCCGGCCTCGGGCAGGTCGACTGAGAAGTTCGCCACCTTGCTCACGACCAGCACGCGCACCTCGCCCGACCGGAACGCATCGAACAGCCGCTGTCGCTCCTTGACCGGCGTCTCACCGGTGATCAGCGGCGCATCGAGGTCGGCCGCGAGTTCGCCGAGCTGGTCGAGGTACTGCCCGATGACGAGGATGTGCTCGTCGGCGTGGTGCTCGACGATCCGCTGCGTGATGCGCACCTTGTCGCGCGTGGTCGCGGCCAGGCGGTAGCGGTCGTCAGGCTCGGCGGTGGCGTAGGTGAGCCGCTCATCCTGCGGCAGCGTGATGCGCACCTCGACGCACTCCGCCGGTGCGATCCATCCCTGCGCCTCGATCTCACGCCACGGGGCGTCGTATCTCTTCGGCCCGATCAGGCTGAATACGTCAGCCTCGCGACCGTCTTCGCGGACCAGCGTCGCGGTCAACCCGAGTCGACGGCGCGACTGGATGTCGGCGGTGAAGCGAAAGATCGGCGCAGGCAGCAGGTGCACCTCGTCGTAGATGATCAGCCCCCAGTCGCGCTCGTCGAACAGTTCGAGGTGCGCGTAGACACCCTTGCGCTTCGCTGTCATGACTTGGTACGTCGCAATCGTGACGGGCCGAATCTCCTTGCGAGTGCCGGAGTATTCCCCGATCTCGTCGGGCGTCAGCGTCGTACGCCGAAGCAACTCGTCACGCCACTGCCGGGCTGCAACCGTGTTGGTCACGAGGATCAGCGTTGTCGCCTGTGCGCGCGCCATCGCGGCCGCACCCACGATCGTCTTGCCTGCACCGCATGGGAGAACGACGACCCCTGAGCCGCCATGCCAGAAATTGTCGGCCGCATCGCGCTGGTAGTCGCGGACCTGCCAGCCCTGCTCACGCAGCGCGATCGGATGGTGCTCGCCATCGACGTACCCCGCGAGATCCTCGGCCGGCCAACCGAGCCGGAGCAGGACCTGCTTGATGTGGCCGCGCTCGCTCGGGTGCACGACGACGGTCTCGGTGTCGATGCGCGCGCCCATAAGGGGTGCGACCTTCGCACTGCGCAGGATCTCTTCGAGGACCGGCACGTCTGTCGTCGTGAGAACCAGCCCGTGCGTCGGGTGCTTGCTCAGCGCGAGGCGGCCGTAGCGCGCCATCGTCTCGGCCACGTCGACGAGCAGCGCGTGCGGCACGGAGTAGCGCGAGTAGCGGATGAGTACGTCGACCACCTGCTCGGCGTCGTGGCCCGCGGCGCGCGCGTTCCACAGTGCCAGCGGTGTGATGCGGTAGGTGTGCACGTGCTCAGGCGCACGCTCCAGCTCGGCGAACGGCGCGATGGCGCGGCGGCAAGCGTCGGAGTCGGCGTGATCGACCTCGAGCAGGAGCGTCTTGTCGCTCTGCACGATGAGGGGGCCGTCGGTCACCGGATGATTCTCCCCGACGCCCGCCCGCCGCGCCCGCCCGCCGCGCCCCCCGGCGGCGCCCGCCCGTCCGCCGCTCTACCCCGCTCCGTCACCGCCTCTATGGTGGGGATCAGGCCTTTTAAGCCTTATCCCCACCACAGAGCCGGTGGTGAGGTCGGCGGTCAGTGCCCGAGCAGGTCGGCGACGAGCCCGGCGAGCAGTGCCGCGCGTTGCGGCATGGCCGAGACGCTCGCCCACTCAGAGTCCGCGTGCGCCCCGGCACCGACGGCGCCGAGGCCGTCGAGCGTCGCCACGCCGAGGGCCGCGGTGATGTTGCCGTCGCTCGCGCCACCGACCCAACGCTCCTCCAGCCGCGGCAGCCCGAGGGCCCCCGCAACCGTGCTCGCCCGCGCGAAGAGCCCCGCCGACATGGCCGGCTCCAGGGCTGCGCGGTTGATCCCGCCGCCGATGACGGCGTACGACACCCGCCCATCGTGCGGCTGCCATCCGCGCACGAGGGCGTCGACGCGCTGCTGTTCGGCCGCAGACCACGCCCGCACGTCGACGCCAACTACCGCCTCATCGGGCACCGTGTTGTTGGTGACACCTGCCCGCGCAGTCGTAGGCGTGACCGTCGTGCCCGCCTCGGGGTCCCCGAACGCCGAAATCTCCGTCACGAGGTACCCCGCCTCGATCAGCGCGTTGATGCCCTTCTCTGGCTCAAGTCCCGCGTGCGCCGCGAGCCCGCGTATCTGTAGGTCGTACCAACTAGTGCCCTTGCGGGCCGTCTTGAGTGCCCCATCGATCGCGGGTTCGGTCACCAGCACCGCGTCAGCCTCGCGGGCGAGTTCGCGGATGAGCTCCTGCGAGTGGTACGACCCGGTCTCCTCGTCGCTTGTCAGCAGCACCGCCACCCCATCGTCGGGACCGATCCCAAGCAGGCGCACTGCGGTGAGCATC
>JBILVH010000141.1:0-5133 GCA_044370555.1 Candidatus Nanopelagicales bacterium | reverse complement strand
GTTCGGTTCGGGATACCTCACCGACATTGCATCAAGTCGCGCTACCTGTGACATCCTGCACACTCCTGGGTGGGTCCACGGCACCAGCGACTGATAGTCTGGAACCGTTTCCTGACCTTAGCGGAGGGGTTCGTGATCGTCAACGATCTAGAGCAAGACCTGCCCTTGCCGCTCACCGGGATCAAGGTGGTGGATCTGACGTCCAACATCGCAGGCCCCTACTGCTCCGCAATTCTCGCCGATCTTGGGGCCGAGGTGGTTCACGTTGAGGGACCGCGGGGCGATGACTCGCGACGTATGGCACCGGTGCGGGGGCAGGAGTCTGCCTACTTTGCAGTCGTCAACAGGAACAAGTTCACGATGCAACTGGACATCACCAATCAAGACGACTTGGGCAGCCTGATCCGCTTGATTGAGCGCTCAGATGTCTTCGTCACCAACCTCCGGGCTCACAAGTTGGGTCGACGTGGCCTAGACGCGTCGAGCCTTCGCCGGTCCCACCCGAGACTGGTCCACGCAGCATTGTCGGCCTATGGGCACTGCGGGCCGGACTCTGAGCGACCCGGCTATGACGCCGTTATCCAAGCGCGGACTGGTATCGCCAGTATCACCGGTCACGCAGATTCCCCTCCGGCTCGGGCCGGCGTCTCAATTCTGGACTTCGGATCAGGCATGTGGCTGGCCCTAGCTGTCGTTTCCGCTCTCCGACGACGTGACGTCACCGGCCTGGGCGCAGACCTGACCTGTTCACTCTACGAAACCGGAGTGACCTGGGTGAGTTACCACCTGGCGGCACATCAACTGACCGGGCAGCCGTCGAGGAGATTCGGAAGTGGGCATCCAGCATTCGCGCCATATGGCATCTTCCAGACCGCGCGCGGTCAGTTGTGTATTGGTATAGGAAGCGATCAGCAGTTCCACGTCCTCTGCCAAACCTTGGGGCTCGGCGATCTAGCCGATGATCCAGCATTCGCGGTCAACTCTCAGCGGGTGCGCAACGCGGAGGCCTTGCAAGTAATCCTTGAGTCCGCCCTCGCATCCGCATCTGCTCATGAGTGGTCCGAAGCGCTGACCGCTGCCGGGCTGCCAGTCGACATCTTGCAGCAGCCCGAGGACGTGCTTTGGGACAACCAAGCGGAGGCGATTTCGATTCTGGGTGAGGTGCACGTACAGGCGGAGCCGATCAGGATTCCAGGGCTTCCCATCCGGTTCGACGGGATACGCCCTGCGATCAGACCCTCTTCAGGTCTGCCGGCAAACGCACCCGACTGGGTCTTCGAATGAAGTTCTGCAGCACGCTCCCCCTCCTGGGGTCGAAGGTCAGATACCGGTCGGGTAACCGGGTGCGAGCCGCTACTGTGCTGGCGGTGTCTGGCACTGACGTGGATCTGCGGAACGGTCGGGGTGGCTCTCGGAGTACTTCACTTCCCTAGGGAGTCGATTCATGCGGCAGTCGCATCCGAACCTCAAAGATCTCGCGTTCCGCATAGGGAATCCGAAGATCCCACAGCCGACTCGACGCGAAGTTTTCCTGTGCAGCCGCATCAAAGGGAGCGTCCTCGTGGCGCACGCCCAGCCGAAACGCCACGAGGACGGCCCTATTCCCCCGAGAGTGGTAGTACGGCACCGATACCCCATCGCGGTGGACCCTGCACGCTCGCACTCCTGAGACCCCGTCCGACCGCATCAAACCCGGTGCATATTCAGTCTCGATCCATTCGTCATAAAGGCCAAGCAGATTGGTGGGTATCTCAAGCCGTTCAATGAGCAACAGCTCGGCGCTCTCAAATCCAACGCCCCACGCCCCAAACACCGAGTACACGTTGCCTGAGTAGGGCTCGCCGTCAAGGTCTCGGAAGCACCCGAACCATTGACTGCCATCCGCGACGGCCTCGGCCACCGCATCGCTTCCAACAAATGTCAGCATGCTAGCCAGGGATGCACTGGAGTAGATGGCGAGGCGCGTTGCACAACCTGCGAACGCCGCTGACCTCTGAGTGGGGTCCGCCTCCGCGTAAAGCAGACTGTGTGCACCCGGCGCGGCGATGAGTTCCGGTAGGTGCTTCGTGGCCTGCCAAGCGTCAAATTGCGCCGCATAATCCTGCCGCGGTGTCGCACGCGTCACGAGCAGTGCGGTCCCCAGCGGCCAGCTCACCACGGTCACGGGATAGCCCCTGATGGACCGATGGCGCTGACTGCACGGTGATCTATGCGCAGGATCGCGGCAACGCTCTCAAGTTCTGATCCCCACCGTCCGGGAAGGAGTGCCGCATGATGCGGTGCACCTAAGCGCGCCCACTCCCCAAACCCCTCAAGCGCGGAAGCCCCCACCGGTCGAAACATGGCGTTTGGGCCCTCCATGCGCCGATGATGACTGCCGATGACATCGCCTTCCATGACAATCATGCGCCAGCCACCACGAACTTCTGAGAGAGGGCTCATTGAGACCAAGGTTGCAGGACCTAGCTGGACATCAAACGCCGTAGCGACACCGGGCCCGTGGACTCCCGCATAGTGGTGCTCCGGCAGGAAGCGAACAGATTGCGGTTGGGCATAGCCAAGATCACCCTCTCCTCCGTTGGCTACGAGAATCCAGTCCCCCGGGCGATCGACGGCATAGAGCTCGCAGTACAAGGCAGCACCCGCGAGCTGCCGTCCCAGTATCAGGGCCACTGCCACCGGAATGTCTCCCGTGCAGGAGAACATGAGCCCCTCGTGCGCGAGTGCGGTGACGGCTAGGCATGCCGTGATCCCGACCTGCTCACTCCCTCGAAACACGGGACCGTGACAGTTCACCGTCCCACCAATAACCCCCTCAGCACGGGCCAGTCGGCGCAGGGCGCAGGCTACTACTGCTGAACGGTCTAGCGTCGGTGAATCTACCGCCACCTCGCCCTGTGCAATCGCCCACTGAACAACCGCTTCCCTGTCGTCATCGGATACATCGGTCATGTACCGGGCCAGGTCAGCGCCATCGAAGGCGCACGTACTTACACGAAGCCTCGCTAGATCATCTTCGGTCACCTCAACATCAGAGTAGCCACCGATGGGTTTCCCGCCCACCAGCAGTCGGCTTCCTGCTAGAGCTCGGACAGCGCCCGCAGCCGCGAGTTGCACCTGGAACTGCTCCCGCCAGTCATCCTCATTCTGAGTTCCGATGATCAATGAGATGACTCTCCGCTCGCGAAGGAACGCATTGCACAGCATGGTCACGCCTACCAGCAGACTGTTGCTAGTTCCCTGCTCAGTGTCGTAGTCGTCAGGCACTGAGTCTTGCTCGCGAATCGCAAGCAGGATGACCGGGAGGTCCGCTCGCCTCCTCAGCGCTGACACCACCCAGTCCGGAGGAGTCGCCATGGTTGGAGCCACCACAACAACATCAACGTCAAGGTCAGCCAGGCGGCACCCCACCTGGACTGCTGTCTCAGCCGAGTCGATCAGAAAGGCTGCGTCAACCGCTGCGCACTTCTCGATACTCTGACGGACCATCTCTCCGAATCTCAGGCGCTCGCCGCGAAAGCTCGGACTCATGCCTTGCTCGAGAAGGGCGAAGTAGGTGGTGCACAGGGCTACTCGGATGGGCAATGCCATGTGGAACTAGCCCACTTCAATGGTGACTATGGGAGCTCCCGTCACAATCTCATCGTCAACCGACACCAGCACGTCGACGATGACTCCCGCTACCGGAGCTGGCACTTCTACCATCGCCTTGTCCGTTTCTACGCTCATCAGGACATCCCCCTCAGCAATTGACTGACCGGGAGCCACCAGAATCTCTGAAATCACAACGTTATCGGCCGTATCGGCGACCTTCGGCAATTTCACTGTTGCCTTCATACCACCTCGCCGCCCGCCCATACGTTGCTGAACATGTCCCGGTAGGTTGGTACCGCCGACGCTCGAACGCGTTCTAGAGCCGCAGCCAAGTCGATTGCGACTTCTCTATCAACGGACTCAATCGCAGCGATGTCGGCATGGCCCGAGGCGATGAGCTTCTCGGCCTGCAGCGCAACCGGATCTCTCTTCAGCCAGGACTCAAGTTCGCCGGGCGGTCGGTAGGGCGCCGTATCGGCCCTAGAGTGACCAGCAAACCGATACGTCTTCGCCTCAATCAAGGTCGGGCCCTGACCTGCTCTGGCTCGCGCCACCGCCTCTGCCAAGACTGGCCGAATCGAATCGACCAGCATGCCGTCCACCGCCACTCCCGGCATGCTGTAACTTGCAGCCCGGATGTGAATGTCGACAACGGATGTTGTGAGATTCACCCGACTGTACTCGCCGTAGACATTGTTGTCACAGACGAAGACAATCGGCAGTTGCCAGATCGCTGCAAGGTTGAGTGTCTCGTGGAAAGCCCCGATGTTTGACGCCCCGTCGCCGAAGACCGCCACCGCGACGTTACTTTCCCCACGGACCTGGAACGCCAGGGCGGCACCTGCGGCAATGGGAAGTCCGCCTCCGATGATTGCGGAGGTGGGCAAGAGGCCAACATCCACCCCTGATAGGTGCATTGAGCCGCCAACCCCACCCATGCAGCCGACCTGACGGCCCATGATCTCTCCCAGCACAGCGTCCACCGTTAGCCCGAGTGCTAGAGCAATGCCGTGGCCGCGATAGGTGGCAGCCACAATGTCGTCTGTGCGAAGTTCGGCTGCGAGAGCGATCGCCAGAGCCTCCTGCCCTTGGCATAGGTGTGTGGTGCCGTGAAGCTCACCGGAAGCAAAAAGCTGATTCACCATTTCCTCAAAAGCCCTGATCTCGCGCATGCGCCGATATTGGGCGAGTCCGCCGTCAAGGATGGCGGCTCGTCTCTGCAATTCCTGACTCATGCGCCCACACCCTCCCGCACCCACCACATATCCGGGACTTGCCCTGTTGACAAGTACTCGCTGAGTGCCACTGCACAGTCTTTGGCGGTAGGGCGGAACCGCGCCTCCAGATCCTTTGCGAAGGGGACTGGGACATCAGGGGCACAGATCCGGAAGGGCGGCGCCTTGAGATCAGCGAAGGCTGCCGTCGTCACAGTGGAGACAATCTCGTGTCCCCACCCACCGCTCACCGGCGAGTCCTCGATGACCACCACCCGGCCCGTCTCGCGCACCGAGTCCAACACTGTGTCCCGATCCCAGGGCA
>JBILVH010000140.1:0-5138 GCA_044370555.1 Candidatus Nanopelagicales bacterium | reverse complement strand
CCGGCCGACCCTCACCGTGCTCAATGGCGTTCGACAGGAGGTTGCGCAGAATGCGGTCGACCCGCCGCGGGTCACAGTCGACCATGCACACGCCAGAAGTCGGTACTAAGTCGACATCGACATTGTGTCGGTGCGCGAGCGGGCCGAGGACCTCGACAGCGCGACGCACCACGCTGTTCAGGTCGACCGGCTCGGCATCCAGGACCGCCGCACCCGCGTCATAGCGGGAGATCTCCAGTAGATCCGTCAGCAGACTCTCGAAACGATCCAGCTGTGCACTCAGCAGTTCGGCGGCGCGTGCGGTGGCGGGATCGAAGTCCTCGCGGTTCTCGAACAGCATGTCCGCCGCCATGCGCACCGTGGTGAGCGGCGTCCGCAACTCATGCGAGACATCTGAGACGAAACGCTGCTGTACAAGCGACAACTGCTCGAGTCGATGGATCTGTGCCTCGAGGCTCGACGCCATCTCGTTGAACGACGTGGCCAGTCGCGCGAGGTCGTCCTGACCGCGCACGGTCATGCGCTCGGCGAGGTGACCCGCGGCAAGCCGCTCTGCCTTGGACGCCGCGGACCGTACCGGTGCTACCACCTGGCGCGTCACGAGCCAGACGATGACTGCAACCAGGAGCACCAGCAGTGCGGCCGTACCCACGACTGCACTGCGCACCAGGTCGAGTGTCGCTTGCTGGCTACTCAGCGGGAAGAGGTAGTACAACTCGTAGGGACCGACGCCGGGAATCTCCAGCGGGCCGCCCGCGATCAGCCCCGGCACGGAGCGCCCGTCGAGGTAGCGGATCTCGGTGTATGTCCACGACACACGCTGCGAACTACTCACAGCTGTGCGCAGGTCAAGCGGGACGCTCGCCACCGACACGAGGTTCGTGCCGCGCTCCGGTGCGTCTAGGGCGGGGCTACCCGAGAGGACCAGCACCTCGAACTGTCCCGGTGAGCCCGCACGCGCCGCCAGCGCCCCGACGATCGAATCGACGATCGCCGACGGTGTCGTGGTGGAGCCGCCGGTCGCCGCAGCCGACGCCACGCGGCGGGCATCGACCATGCCTGCCGTCGCCTCTGCGACCGCGGAACGCTGAGTCGCCTCCAGCAGCCCACTGGTAACGCGCGAGAGCAGCAGCACGCCGAGGAGCGCGACCACGACGACGGAGAGTACGAGCGTGGTCGACACGACCCGGACGAGGAGTGACTGGCGCCACGCGGAGCGGATGCGGCGAGCGGCCTTACGCATCAGTCACCGCTCATGGCGGGCCGGCCTTGTAGCCGACCCCCCGCACGGTCACCACGATCTCCGGCTTGTCCGGATCGTTCTCGATCTTCGCTCGCAGACGCTGGACATGGACGTTGACCAACCGGGTGTCTGCGGAGTGGCGGTAGCCCCAGACCTCCTGGAGGAGCACCTCGCGCGTGAAGACCTGCTTGGGCTTGCGCGCGAGACACAGCAGCAGATCGAACTCGAGCGGGGTCAGGGGCATGGTCCGACCTTCGCGCTTGACTGAGTGCCCGACAACGTCGATCGTCAGGTCACCGATCTGCAGCATCTGGGCATCGGGCTCGTCTAGGCGCCGGAGGCGTGCGCGCATGCGCGCCACGAGCTCCTTGGGCTTGAACGGCTTGACGATGTAGTCGTCCGCCCCTGACTCGAGGCCGACGACGATGTCGATGGTGTCGCTCTTCGCGGTCAGCATGACGATCGGAACGCCCGACTCCGCGCGGATATCGCGGCACACGTCAACCCCGTCGCGGCCGGGAAGCATGAGATCGAGCAGGACGAGATCGGGTCGCGCGGCCCGGAACGCCCGCAGGGCATCGGAGCCGTCAGCGCAGAAACTGGTCTCGAACCCCTCGCCGCGCAGGACGATGCCGAGCATCTCCGACAGCGCGGTGTCGTCGTCGACGATGAGCACATGACCCTTCATGGCTGCCTCCTCACCCCCACCATGGTGACACCCTCGGGCCTCGGTTGCGCTCTGTGCCGGGCGGACACCACACCACGGCGTCACCCCACCCCGACGAGCAGGCCGATCGCACCGGGCAGGTTGTTCAGGGAGTGGGCGATGATCGGGGCACCCAGGCTCCGGGTCTTCCACCGCAGGTAGCCGAACACCAGGCCGAGGGCGAAGAGCAGCGGGATGCGTACCGGCTCCAGGTGGAACAGCGAGAACAGCCCCGCCGTGATGACGATCACCCACTCGGGGCGTACCCCGCGCTTGGTCAGGGCGGCGAAGAGCATGCCGCGGAATGCGAGTTCCTCGACAACCGGGGCGCCGATGACGACGAGGACCGCCATGATGACGAGGACGACCGGGCCGAAGGCCCGCAGTTCCTCGATCAGGTCGCCGGCGGCCGAGGTGAACTCCCCGAAGATGAGCGTGGTGATGCCGCCGACCGCGACGGCCACCGCGATCGCGACGAGGCCGCCGAGGAGGCCCCACTTCCAGTCCGCGGCCCGCAGACGCAGTCCGAGGTCAACGACCGGGCCGTTGCCGAGCCAGGCCGTCGCCACCAGCGGCCACCCGGCGAGTGCGATCCACGGTGCGACCAGCCCGATGCCGACGAGTACGAGGGTGGGTGCGCTCAGCAGGGAGGCGAGGCCCACGGCGATGAGCGACAGCACCACGGCCCCGAGCATGGGGATGAATCCGTCGGCGAGACCCCACCGCGGTGCACGCAGGACGCGGCCGCGTCCCAGGGCGTCGTACACGGTGACCGGACAGCCGGGGTAGTCGGCGGGCGCCCTCGTCGCGAGACTCACCCCGCAACTGTCGCACGCGGCCGGTCGTATCCGCGAACCATGGCGCCCGTTGTGGACGGCGGGCTCTCTGCACGGCTCACGCGGTGCCAGGCCCCGGCGCTACTCGGCTCCGCCGCTCCCAGCAGAATTCAGGTGGGCGCCCGGCGCCGTCGGCGAGCACCGCCTCAGGTGTTGCGGGACGACAGACGAAATGGAGCGAGTGCAGTGCGATTGATGCGAATCGGAGCGGTTGGCGCTGAACGTCCCGTTGCGTGGATCGACGATATGACCTACGTCGACCTGTCTGACGTCGTCCACGACATCGACGGTGACTTTCTCGGGAGCGGCGGGATCTCCCGCATCACACCACTTGTCGCCGAGCGGGCCGCGTCGGGGCAAACGATACGGTTCGCCGGCGAGCGCATCGGCGCACCTATCGCGCGTCCGCAGCAGATCCTGTGCATCGGGCTGAATTACAGCGATCATGCCGCCGAGACCGGGCAGGCGGTGCCCGAGGAGCCCATCGTCTTCAACAAGGCACCCAACACGCTCATCGGGCCGAACGACGACGTCCGGATTCCGCGCGGGTCGGTCAAGACCGACTGGGAGGTGGAGCTCGCGATCGTCATCGGCCGACGCACGAGCTACCTCGACTCGGTCGACGACGCCCGGGATGTGATCGCGGGGTTCGTAGTCGTCAACGATGTCAGCGAGCGCACCTTCCAGTTGGAACGTGGTGGGCAGTGGGTGAAGGGGAAGTCGGCGGAGACGTTCAACCCGGCCGGACCGTGGCTAGTCACTCCGGACGAGGTTGACGATGTGACCCGCCTGGACATGTGGCTCGATGTCAACGGGCAGCGTCGTCAGACGGGCTCCACGAGCACGATGATCTTCGACCCCTACTTCGTGGTGCACCATCTCAGCCAGTTCATGGTCCTCGAGCCCGGCGACCTGATCAACACCGGAACCCCACCCGGCGTCGGACTCGGGCAGAAGCCCCCCGTCTACCTGCAGCCGGGGGACGTGATGGAACTTGGGATCACAGGCCTCGGCACCCAGCGACAGGTAGTGCTAGCCCCGCGCTAGCCGGACCCCCTCACGGTGTCAAAACGGCCTGTTTTTCGGCTCGTTTTGACACCGTGAGGGGGTGGGGCGCGGGGAGGATGCGGTACATGACCGGTGCGCGGGACGGCGAGCTTCCGCTGGCTGACCAGGTTGCCCTGCTGTCCGGGGCCGATGTCTGGCGCACGAAGGCGCTGGCCGGTGTCCCGTCCGTCCTGTTGAGTGACGGACCGCACGGCCTGCGCGTCCAGGTGGGCCCGGCTGGCCGTGTGGGACTCCAGCAGTCCTACCCGGCGACTTGTTTCCCGCCCGCCGTGACCCTCGCCAGCACCTGGGACCCGGAGCTGGTGCGTGAGGTCGGTGCTGCCCTCGGCCTGGAGGCGCGCACCTTCGACGTCGGGGTGCTCCTCGGCCCGGCGATGAACATCAAGCGGCACCCCCGGTGCGGGCGCAACTTCGAGTACTTCAGTGAAGACCCACTCCTCACCGGGGCACTGGCAGCCGCGATGGTCCATGGCATCCAGTCGCAGCATGTCGGTGCGTGCGTCAAGCACTTCGCCGTGAACAACCAGGAGACCGATCGTTTCGTCGTTGATGCGATCGTGGACGAGCGCACGCTGCGCGAGATCTACCTGAGCGGCTTCGAGTATGCCGTCACCCGGAGCGCGCCGTGGACCGTGATGGCGGCATACAACTCGGTCAACGGTGCACCGTGCACCGCTCACGACTGGCTGCTCAACAGGGTGCTCCGGCAGGACTGGGGGTTCGCCGGGGTAGTTATGAGTGACTGGGGTGCGACCGTCGACCGCGTTGCGGGTGTGCGTGCCGGCATGGACCTCGAGATGCCATCAAGTGCAGGGATGTACGACGCCGCGCTGCTTGCTGCGGTCGACAACGGTCAGCTCGATCCGAAGGCGATCACCACATGCGCCCAGCGCATCGTCGATCTGGCTCGCAGGATCAGAGATCGACCGGCCGGTCCGGCGCACTTCCCCATCGCGGCGCACGACACGCTCGCCCGTCGCGCCGCGGCCGCTGGGACCGTGCTCCTCCGCAACAACGGCGTACTCCCACTCGCACCGGGGCAGCGCATCGCCGTCATAGGTGGGTTCGCCGAGTCCCCGAGATTCCAGGGGGCTGGGAGTTCACTCGTCGTCCCTACTCATGTCACGACCGCACTCGACGCGTTCGCAGCTGCGGGTGCCGACATCGTGTACGCCCCTGGCTACGACGCGCGCAGCGTGGCCGATGACCCGGGGCTCATCGCGACGGCTCGTGCGACCGCCGCGGCCTGTGACGTGGCCGTCGTGGTCATCGGGCTGCCGGAAAG
>JBILVH010000010.1:0-17483 GCA_044370555.1 Candidatus Nanopelagicales bacterium | reverse complement strand
GCGGCTCGCGCAGGAGACCTTCGTGCTGTGGGATCTCGTGCATGACCGGACGCACAGCCACGGGGACCTGCCCTTCGATCCCTTCATGGTCAAGCAGCGCATGCCGTACTGGATGTACGCACTGGAGGAACTGCGCTGTGACCTCACGGCGTACCGCGAGATGTCGGGGGTCGAACTGCCGCTGGCCCCCTACGTGCGATACGCGATCCTCTTCGACCGGCTGTTCCGCTTTCCGGCGACAGGTGAACGCGTGCGCAACTACGACGGGCTCGGCGGGCAGATCATCTTCGCGTGGTTGCACGGCCGGGGTGTCCTTCGGTGGACCGACAACACCTTGACCATCGACTGGCCACGACTCGACGACGCGATGGCCGACCTATGTGCGCACGTGGACGCTTTGTACCGCGCGGGGATCGATCGTTCCCGGGTCGCACACTGGCTCGCTGCGCACGACTTCATCCATGCGCTTGTGCCCGCCCACCCGGCTTCCGCCTGGGTCGGGGAGGGGCGCGGACTCGACCTCGGGGCAGATCCCAAGGTGTTGATCGACGCAGTCCTGCCCGACGAGTTCCCCCTCAACATCTTCTACGAGGCGCTGCGTCGCGAACTCGCGCCGGTGATCGCATCGACCGCCGGGATCACCGGGGCAGCGCACGTGGCCGCGGGGAGCGCAGCATGAAGGCCACGGTCGTCCTCGGGGCCGGCATCGCCGGACGCGCACTCGCCGAGCGAGTTGCCGCCGAGAGGGCGGTGATCGTCGTCGACTCCGCAGCCGACCGCGCCGAAGAGGTAGCTCGGCAGGTGCGCGCGGGGGGTGGCGTTGCGGAGGCCTACGGCATGAACCTCATGGATCTCACCGTGACAGCGGAACGCGCGAGCGATCTCGCCGCCCGCTACGAGATCGACATCGTCGCCCATCTGGTCGGCGGCTGGCAGGGTTCGCCGGGACTCGACGCCGAAGCGCTCGCCGCGTACTCCGCGCTCGCCGGACCCCTCCTGACGACGGTGCAGGTGACCAGCGTCGCTTTTCGGGATGCGATCGCGGCGAGCGGTGGCCGCTTCGTCCTGGTCACCAGCACGGCGAAGCCCACTGCGGGCAATGCCGCGTACACGTCCGCGAAGGCGGGGGCGCAGACCTGGGTGCGGGCGATGGCCCACTCACTGCGGGGTACCGAAGGTGCCGCCTGCGTCATGGCAGTGAAGGCTCTGGTGGACGACCGGATGCGAGCAGCGGAGCCGCAGAACACGTTTGCCGGGTATACCGATGTGCGCGACCTCGCCAACGCGATCGTTGAGACTGTGCATCATGCACCCGGAGAGCAGGAGCCGGGGTGGCTCTACTTCGACCTGACGGGAACCGCATGAGCGCCTGGCGCGGCTTCGCAAGCGACAACTACGCGGGGGTACACCCCGAGGTGCTGGCTGCGATCGCGGCCGCCAATGTGGGGCATGAGCCGGCCTACGGCGATGACAGCGTCACCGCGGATCTGGGCGTTCGGGTTCGGGAACTCTTTGGGGAGACCGCGCAGGTCTTCCCGGTCTTCAACGGCACCGGTGCGAATGTCACGGCACTTCAGGCCATGTGCCGTCCGTGGGAGGCGGTCATCTGCGCGCAGAGTGCCCACGTGCACGTCGATGAGGGCGGTGCGCCGGAGAAGGTTGCCGGGTTGAAGTTGTGGACCGTACCGACTGCTGACGGCAAACTGACCCCGGATCTCATTGATGCGCAGGCCTGGGGATTCGGTGATGTCCACCGCGCGCAGCCCAGGGTCGTCACCATCACACAGTCCACCGAACTGGGCACGCTCTACACCGTCGGAGAGATCACGGCAATCGTTGCCCGCGCACATCAGCACGGCCTGCTGGTGCACCTGGACGGCGCCCGCATCTGCAATGCGGCGGCGGCCCTCGGCGTACCCTTCCGGGCCTTCACGACAGATGTCGGCGTTGATGCCGTTTCCTTCGGTGCCACCAAGAACGGGGCGCTGGGTGCAGAGGCCGTGATCACGCTAACGCCCGCCATGGCTGAAGCCGTGCCTTTCGTGCGCAAGTCCGCGATGCAACTGGCCAGCAAGATGCGCTTCATCAGCGCCCAGTTGCTGGCCCTGCTCAGCGATGACCTGTGGCTTCGCAATGCCGCGCACGCGAACGCGATGGCTGCGCGCCTGGCTGCCGCCGTAGGCATGATCCCCGGAGTGCAGGTGGTTCGACCCGCGCAGGCCAATGCGGTCTTCGCGGTCCTGCCGCGCGATGTCACTGAGCGACTGCAGCAGCGCTTCCGCTTCTACACCTGGGACCAGGCCACCGGCGAGGTCAGGTGGATGTGCTCGTGGGACACGACCGATGCCGACGTCGACGCGTTCGCGGCAGCGATCGCCGAGGAGATGGCGCGCTAGCGGTCAGACCGCGGGTGGGCGTCCTTCGAAGGCTGTGCTGAGCACCACGGTGGTCCTGGTCGCGACGTTCGCGGTGGCACGGATCCGCGCGAGGAGGTCCTCGAGCGCCTCCGGCTCGCTGACGCGGACCTTGACGATGTACGACTCGGCGCCAGCGACCGACCAACAGCCCTGGATCTCGACGATGTCGACGAGGCGATCGGGGATGTCATCGGGTGCCGCTGGGTCAAGCGGCGTGAGCGAGACGAACGCCGTGAGAGGTAGGCCGACGGCGCGACCGTCGACGATGGCGCGGTACCCGCGGATGACGCCGCGCGACTCGAGGCGCTTCACGCGCTGGTGCACCGCCGACGTCGACAGCCCGGTCTCGCGGGCGAGATCTGCGAAAGACATCCGGCCGTCGTCGGCAAGGAGCCGGATGATGGCCAGGTCAATAGGATCTTCCACGGTGGAAAGATTCGCACACGTCCCCGCGAGGTGCCCCATCGCCCGCACGACACCGGAGGTCTGATGCCCCCCACGTTGCCCTCCCGGGCCCGCGTCGTCGTGATCGGCGGCGGCATCATCGGGGCGTCTACGGCGTACCACCTCGGGCACCTCGGGTGGACCGACACGGTCCTCCTAGAACGCGACCGGCTCACCTCCGGAACCACGTGGCATGCCGCTGGCCTGATGGTGTGCTTCGGGTCGAGCTCGCAGACCTCGACCGAGATGCGCATGTACACCCGCGACCTCTACACGCGTCTTGAGTCCGAGACCGGTCTCGCGACGGGGTTCAAGCCGGTCGGCTTCATCGAGGTCGCGGCCGACGAGGGGCGGCTGGAGGAGTACCGCCGGGTCAGCGCCTTCAACCGGCACTGCGGTGTGGAGGTGCACGAGATCACACCGGCGGAGATCGCCGACCTGTTCCCGATAGCGCGCACCGACGACCTGTTGGCGGGGTTCTACGTACCCCAGGACGGTCGCGTCAACCCGGTCGACGCAACCATGTCGCTCGCCAAGGGTGCGCGGATGCGTGGTGTCACGGTCGTCGAAGGGGTCGCGGCGACGGACGTGCTGACGCGCGACGGCCGAGTAGTGGGTGTGCGGACCGAGCAGGGTGACATCGAATGCGAGTACGTCGTGAACTGCACGGGCATGTGGGCCCGCCAGTTCGGCGCGCGCAGCGGTGTGACGATCGCCAACCAGGCCGCCGAGCACTACTACCTCATCACCGACACGATCCCCGACATCGATCCGGCGTGGCCGGTCCTCGAGGATCCGTCGTCCTACGGCTACTACCGCGAGGAGGTGGGCGGGCTGATGATCGGGCTCTTCGAGCCCGTGTGCGCGCCCTGGCATGTCGACGGGATCCCCGCTGACGCGTCGTTCCTCACCCTGCCGCCGGACTGGGAGCGCATGGGTCCCTACCTCGAGAAGGCGATGGCCCGCGTGCCGATATCGATGGAGGTCGGCATCCGCACGTTCTTCTGCGGGCCCGAGTCGTTCACGCCGGATCTCGCGCCAGTGGTCGGTGAAGCACCCGAGGTGCGCGGATACTTCGTGGCCGCGGGGCTCAACTCGATCGGCATCCTCACCGGCGGTGGACTCGGCCGCGCGATGGCGCACTGGATCGTCGACGGTGACCCGGGCATCGACATCACCGGCATGAACATCGATCGCCTGCACCCCTACCAGACCAACCCGGAGTACCGCGCCACCCGGACGGTCGAGTCGCTCGGCATGGTCTACCAGACCCACTACCCCAACCGGTCGATGAAGACTGCCCGCGGGATCAAGCGCTCACCGATCCACGATCGCCTTGCCGAGCAGGGGGCGTACTTCCGCGACGTCAGCGGCTGGGAGGGTGCGGACTGGTACGCAGGGGCAGGCCGAACCCCGGATCCAGGTCCGCTCACCTGGGGCCGACCGACGTGGTGGGCGAACTGGGAGCGCGAGCACCGGGCCGTGCGCGAGGGCGTCGGCCTGATGGATATGTCGTTCATGGCGAAGTTCCTGGTGCAGGGGCGCGATGCGGGCGCCCTCATGGACCGCCTGTCCGCCAACCGGGTGGACGGTGATCCGGGACGCATCACCTACACCCAGTGGCTCAATGAGCGCGGCCTCCTCGAGGCAGACCTCACCGTGACGAAACTCGATGACGACCGCTTCTTCGTGGTCGCATCCGACACGGCACATCGTCACGTCGAGGCCTGGATGCGGCGGCACATCGGGGAGCAGCGCGCCTCCGTGACGGACATGACGTCGGCGTACGCCCAGATCAACATCCAGGGACCGCGGTCGCGCGAGGTGCTGCAGGCCGTGACCAGCGTCGACCTCGCCAACGAGGCCTTCCCGTTCCGAGCTGCCCACGAGATCGACCTGGGCTACGCCCGCGCACTATGTATCCGGATCACCTACCTCGGGGAACTCGGGTACGAGCTCTACGTCCCGGCGGAGATGGCCGGGCATGCCTACGAGCGGCTCGTCTCCGCCGGAGCGGAGCAGGGGATGGCCCACGTCGGCCTCAAGTCGCTCGCCTCCCTGCGCATGGAGAAGGGATACCGCGACTACGGGCACGACATTGACAACACCGACAACGTCCTCGAAGTCGGACTCGGGTTCGCGGTCGCGTGGGATCACGACTTCATCGGCCGCGATGCGTTGCTGCCGCTGAAAGGCCAGCCCATGCAGCAGCGGCTCGTCCAGGTGCGCGTGCTCGATCCTGAGCCGTTGATGTTCCACGCCGAGGTGCTGTCCCGAGACGGCACCGAGGTCGGCTACGTGCGGGCGGCGTCATACGGGCACACACTCGGCGGCGCGGTGGGCCTCGCGATGGTGCGCGCACCCGAAGGAGTGCCGGTCACGTCCGAGTGGCTCGATGCCGGTGCGTGGGAGGTCGAGATCGCGGGCCGCCGCTACCCCGCGGTGTGCTCACTGCGGCCGATGTACGACCCCGGGAACGACCGCATCCGGATGTAACTCCTCACCCGCCCCCAAACCTCACGGTGTCAAAACGCTCCATTAAACGGCTCGTTTTGACACCGTGAGGCTTGGCGGGGGGTCACTCGACGTAGGGGCAGTGACGACACCCGCTCGCGCAACAGCGCTCGCGCGCGGCGAGATACGACGCCGTCATCACGAACAGGCCGCTCCGCGGGTCGAGATAACCGTGCTCCCCGTGCGCCATGGCGCGCGCGTGGCGGCGGCAGATCTCCTCGTAGAACGGATCGTCCGCCGACAGCCGCGAATGATGCGGCTGCGTGAGCGGTCGGTCCGCGAGGGGCTGCATGGAGCCGAGGGTAGGTGACAGGACGCTAGCCTGCTCTTCGTGGCGCGATTGCCCTACCTACGCGCGGTAATCGCCGAACGCGACTTCCGTCGCCTGTACGTCGTACGCGTCGTCGGCCAGTTCGGTGACGGCATGCTGCAGTCCGCGCTCGCGACGTTCGTCCTCTTCTCCCCCGAGCGGCAACCGACCGCGGCGAGCGTCGCGGCGGCGTTCGCGATCCTGCTACTGCCGTACTCGCTCGTCGGCCCTTTCGCCGGGGTCTTCCTCGACCGCTGGAGCAGGCGGCAGGTACTCGTGTACGCCAATCTGCTGCGGGCGGTCGTCGTCATCGGAGTAGCCCTGCTCGTAGCAGCGCGCAACGACGGCGCGGCACTCGGCATCACAGTGCTCGTCTGCCTAGGCATCGGGCGGTTCGTGCTCGCGGGCCTGTCCGCATCGCTGCCACACGTGGTGTCGGGCCGCGCTCTCGTCACCGCGAACGCACTCTTCCCCACCTCCGGCACCATCGCCTCCGCGGTGGGTGCGCTGGTCGGCGTCGGGGTGCGAGCCGCGGCCGGAGGCGGTGATACCGGGAGCGTCGTCACCCTCGCCTGTGCGCTCGGCTGCTATGTCCTCGCAGCCGCCGCCGCGACGCGCATGGCACGCACACTCCTCGGGCCCTTCGGCGACCGACCGGGTGAATCGTTTCGCGGGGTGGTCCGCGGCCTCATTGACGGCGGGCGCGCATTGCGCGAGCACGCGGCCGCACGCCGGGCGATCGAAGTGGTGATGATGCATCGCATCGCGTTTGGCGCGCTGACCGTGATCGCCCTGCTGCTCGTGCGCAATACGTTCAACCCGTCGACCGATCCTGACGCGGCTCTGCTCGGATTCGCATTCGTCACTGCCGCGGCCGCAGCCGGCGGTCTGGTGGGGGCGATCGTGACCCCCGGGGCTTCCCGGCGCGTCGGCGTAGTCGCCTGGACCACGATCGTGCTCGCCCAGGCGGTGCCGCTCATCATCGCCGGCGTCCTCGTCGGTGCGTACGCCGTGCAGCTCGTGCCGCTCCTCGTGGCGGCGCTGTCACTGGGCTTTGCCGGGCAGAGCGTGAAGGTCATGTCCGACACGGTCGTGCAGAGCACGATCCCTGACGACCGACTCGGTCGCGTGTTCGCGCTATTCGACATGGCAGTGAACGTGTGCCTGGTGCTCGGCATCACAGCGATCGCCTTCACCGCGCCGGCGAGTGGCATCGCACCCATCGCCACCGTGCTCGTCGGGGTGCTGCTCGCCGCAACCGCGGCGTGGTACGCGCGTCACCGGTAATTCGCCTCCGTAGTGTGCGCATCGTGGGCATGAACAGCGCCCGCGACGGCTAGGGTGTGCCCGTGACGACTCCACCCACGATGCCCGCCCCCGCGCCTGCGACACCGGCACCTGTGCCGAGACCCCCCGCTGCTCGGGCCCGTGGGATCATCGCCGCTCTGCTCGTCGTCGTTGGCTTCGTGCTCACCCCGCTCGGAGTCATCGGCTTCTGGTCGCACCAGACCCTGACCGACACCCAGCGGTACCTCGACACGGTCGGCCCGATCGGAGATGACGCCGCTACCAAGGCCGCAATCGCGGAGTTCATCACCGACAAGATCGAGGCCAAGGTCGATCCCGACGAGTTGGTGCGGGAAATCTTCGGTGACTTGATCGAGCGCTACCCGCGGCTGGAGCTGATGGTACCGATCGTCGCGGGCGCGGTCGACTCGGTCATCACCGACACCGTCGACAGACTCGTCTACTCCGAGAAGTTCGACGAGATCTGGCGCGGACTCAACCTCGCAGCGCAGAAGTCCATCATCCTCATCCTCGAGGGCGAGTCCGCCGGACCGGTGAAACTTCAAGGTGACCAGATCGTGCTTGACATTGGCGATCTGCTCGAAGTCATCAAGCAGCGACTCATCGAGCGCGGTCTGACCTTCCTGGAGAATGTCGACTTCCCCGAGATCGACCGACAGATCGTCCTGCTGAACGCACCGCAGTTGGCGCAGGTGCGTACGATCTACAGCGTCACGTCGCCGATCCTGCAGTGGACGATCCTCGGAGTCATCCTGGCGTTCCTCGCCGCCGCCATCATCGCGGTACGCCGACCGAGGGTCACGGCATGGATCGGGGCGGGACTGGCCTTCTGGGCAGTGGTTCTCGCGATCGCACTCGCGATCGGGGAGCGAGTCTTCGTCAACCAACTTGCTGGTACGCCCTTCGGACCCGCTTCGGAGGTCTTCTACAGCACGCTGCTGAGATACCTCACCAACTCGGTATCCGCCCTGATCCTGATCGGCGTCGGCCTGTGGATAGTCGGCATCTACCTCGGCAACACACGCGGCGGGCGCGCGGTGCGGGCAGCGGTCCAGGCCCTGAGCGAGAAGGTCGCCGGCGCGGTTCCCCACGGACCACTCGACTCCACCGGCGCGTGGGTCGAGCGGAACGGCCGGTGGCTGCGCGGCATCCTCGCTGCCCTGCTGCTCGTCGCGGTCCTCGTCGGCGGTCAACTGACGGTCCTGCGGACCTTGGTCTGGACGCTGGTCGCCCTCGTCGTGCTCGCGATCATCGAGGTGCTCGCGGCGGTCCCGGCCAGTCGGCGTGCCGAGCTCCCGCCTCCTACTCCTGTGCCGGGCGCGCCGACCACCAGCTGAGCAGTTCGGCTGCTGCGGCCTCCGTGCCGAGAGGTCCGCGATCGAGTCGTAGTTCGAGCAGGTGCCGGTACGCCTCACCCACGACCGGGCCTGGGCCAACACCGAGCAGTTCCATGATCTGGGTGCCGTCAAGGTCGGGCCGGATCGCGGCGAGCTCCTCCCGATCGGCGAGTTCTGCGATGCGAGACTCAAGTTCGTCGTAGGTGCGCTGCAGACGAGCAGCACGCTTCGGATTGCGCGTCGTGCAGTCGGCGCGCGTCAACTTGTGCAGCCGCACCAGCAGCGGGCCGGCGTCACGCACATAGCGACGTACCGCCGAATCCGTCCACTCGCCGCTGCCGTAGCCGTGGAACCGCAGGTGCAGTTCGGTCAGGCGCGAGACGTCATCGACGATCTCGTTGGAGAACCGCAGCGCCGTCAGCCGCTTGCGCACCATGCGCGCGCCCACGACCTCGTGATGATGGAACGACACCCCGCCGTCCGACTCGAACTTGCGGGTGCGCGGTTTGCCGATGTCGTGCAGAAGCGCGGCGAGCCGCAGCACCAGATCGGGGCCGGACGCTGGCTGATGCGTGGACTCGAGGTCGATGGCTTGCTCCAGGACCACGAGGGAGTGCTCGTAGACGTCTTTATGCCGGTGATGCTCATCAAGCTCCAACTGCAACGCGGGAAGTTCGGGAAGCACGTACGCCGCCAAGCCGGTGGTCACAAGGAGCGTCAACCCCTCGCGCGGGTGCGCGGCGAGCAGCAACCGACTCAGTTCATCGCGTACCCGTTCGGCCGACACGATCGTGATGCGCTCGGCCATCGCGGTCATTGCGGCGACCACCCCCGGGTCGACGGTGAAGCCCAGCTGGGCGGCGAACCGGGCCGCTCGCAGCATCCGCAACGGATCGTCACTGAACGAGGCTTCAGATGCGTACGGTGTGCGGAGCACGCGGGCCGCCAGGTCACTCACCCCGCCGTGCAGGTCGACGAACTCGAAGTCCGGCAGCCGCAGCGCCATGGCGTTGACCGTGAAGTCCCGTCGCCCTAGGTCGCCCTCAAGGGTGTCGCCGAAGTCCACCTCGGGCTTACGCGAGGCGGGGTCATAGTTCTCGGACCGGTACGTCGTGACCTCGTAGCGCCGGTCACCGCGTCGCACGCCGACCGTGCCGAACCGGATGCCGACGTCCCAGGTGGCGTCAGCCCACCCGGCCACGAGCTCGAGCACCTGCTCGGGACGGGCGCTGGTCGTCAGGTCGAGGTCCCCGTCGGGTCGGCGCAGGAGGATGTCGCGAACCGAGCCCCCCACGAGCGCGACCTCGTGCCCAGCGGCCGCGAACAGTCGGCCGATCTCGGCGAGGTCGGGGCGCAGGTCCTCCGGCACGGTGGGCACAACCACTCAGGCTAGTCGCGCCTCACCTATCCTGACGGGTATGCCCGGACCCGATCGCAGTAGCGCCGGGGGGCGTCCCGGCGGGAAGCGGCTGCGGCGGGTCGAGGAGACCTCCGCGGGCGGACTGGTCGTGGACCGCGCGGGCCCGGTGCCGCTGGCGGCCCTCATCGGCCGCTCGGACCGGCGGGGACGTCTGCTGTGGTCGCTCCCGAAGGGCCACATCGAGCAGGGTGAGACGGCGGAGATGGCCGCCGTCCGCGAGGTGGAGGAGGAGACCGGCATCCGCGGTGTGCTCCTCGCCCCCCTGGGTACGATCGACTTCTGGTTCATCGCCGAGGGCCGCCGCGTCCACAAGACCGTCCACCACTTCCTGCTCGAGGCGGCCAGCGGTCAGTTGTCGGATGCCGATGCGGAGGTCGTCGAAGTCGCGTGGGTCCCGCTCCCGGACGTCGCGGCGCGGCTCGCCTACGCGGACGAGCGGCGACTGCTTGACCGCGTCCCAGCCCTCCTGGCTGACGCCGGGTGATCCGCCGCTGGCGCGCGACGACCGCGGCGGCGCTCGCCGCTGCCGCGGCATGCGCCGGTGCGGCGTTCATCGGAGCCGTCAGTCCCGCGCCGTCGCTCGCAGCTGAGAGTGCGGCGGCGGCCGTCCGCAGCGACGAGCAACCGGTCCGGGTCTCGTTGAAGCGACTCAACCCTGCGATCTTCACCGACGAGGACCGCATCGTGGTCACGGGACGTGTTGCGAACGCCTCCCTCACCGATGTGACCGACGCCGTGGTGCGACTGCGACTATCGCCGGGCCCACTCGAGGTACGTCAGCAGATCTCGCGCATCAACAACGGCAAATGGGACGGCTACGCCATCGCGGGTGCGGACTTCTACCTCGGTGACGTACTCCCCGTCGGTGCCCAGCGTGACTTCCGAATCGAGGTGCCGGAGTACTCGTTGCCGCTCGACGTGCCGGGGGCATACGTCCTCAGCGCCGAGGTCGTCGGCAGCAACGGGCTCGACTACACCCGGCTGGGAATCACGCGGACCCTCCTGCCCTACGTGCCCGTTGGCGCGGAGCCGGTGCGCAGCCGTCTGGTGTGGCTATGGCCGCTCAGCGCGGCGCCCGCGCGCGACGCCAACGGTGTCCTCCTCGGTGACGCCGTGCCCGACGAGATTTCCCCGGGTGGGCGGCTGCGCACGATCCTCGATGCGGGCACTGATTTCGCCCGCGAGGTCTCGTGGATCGTCGACGCTGAGCTGCTGCAGACGGTCAGTGCCATGGAGCGCGGGTACCTCGTCGACATCGACGGCACCGTCGAGCCGGGTACTCGGACGACCCAGGCGCGCACCTGGCTCGCCGATCTGCGGAGGCTTGGCGCAGGCGCCCAGATCCGGGTACTGCCGTACGCCGACGTCGACGTGGAAGGGCTCGTGCGCGCGGGCCTGACCACCGATGTCGTACGCGCGGCCGCGAGCGCAACGCCGCTGGCCGAGGCGATTCTGGAGCGTCGCACGGATGGTCCGATCGCCTGGGCTCCGGGCGGCAGTTACGACGCGGCATCCATCGAGGCACTCGCGGCGACAGGGGTCCGCGCGGTGGTACTGCGCGATGTCGCGCTACCGCCGGATGACGGGTCGATCACCCCGAGCGGATCGGTGGACATCCCGACCGCCTCGGGGACGGTGCGCGGGATCCTCACCGACTCGGGCCTGCGAGCCGCGTTGTCCGCCCCGCAGCAGGGTGCTCCGCAGGTGTTGCTCGCACGTCAGCAGTTCCTCGCCGAGTTGGCCGTAATGGCCTTCGAGGCGCCCACCATCCCGCGCACGGTCGTCGCGGCGACCGCTGGTCCGCGCTGGAATCCGTCGGCCGCGCTGCTACGCGATCTGTTGCGTATCGTCCGCGATACGCCGTGGTTGGTGTCGACCCCGTTGCGCACCGTCCTCGACGAGCCGCCGTCCCGGATCCCGCGCACCACGGCTGAGCGGCCGGAGGACCGCACCCTGCCGGCGTACTACCTCGAACGGATCGCCGCGCTCACCGCGCGCGTCAACCGCGTGGCCACCGTGCTCACACAGCCCGCCGCCTTCACCGAGCCACTCACGACAACCCTGCTGCGCGCGGAGTCCTCGGCCTGGCGGTTCCGGATCTACCAGGGTGCGCAAGTGGTCGGGTCGGTCGAGCGGGCCGTCCGCGAGGTCGAGGGGAGCGTCAGCGTGGTGAGCGGTGACGACGTGATCCTGAGCGGCGATACCGGGAGCGTGCCCATCACCGTTGCGAACGGCCTCGACCAAATGGTCACCGTCGGTGTCCGTCTCGTCGGCGACCCACGCCCGCGACTAGAAAGCGACGTCCTGACTGCGGTACAGATCGAGCCGGGCAAACGCGAGAGCCTCGTGATCCCAGTGCGCGTTATCGGCGGCGACCCACTGCGGGTGCGCGTCGAGATCCTCGACCGCGAGGGAGGCGTGCTCACGACCGGCGGAGCCGTGGAGCTTCGCACGACGGCCTACGCGCGAGCAGCACGATGGTTCACGGTCGGGGCGGCGATACTGCTCGGCCTCATGGTTGTCTTTGACATCTGGCGCCGGGTCCGGCGTCGCAGCAGACCGGCGGCGGCATGAGTGAGCCCTCGCTCGCGCGCTCCAGCGCGATCATGGCGTCCGGTACCGTCGTATCCCGGATCACCGGCGTGCTCCGCGATATCGCGCTGACGACCGCGCTCGGGTTCTACATCGTGTCTGACGCCTATTCGCTCGGGAACACCGTGCCGAATGTCATCTACATGCTGGTCGTCGGCGGCGCACTGAACGCAATCTTCATCCCCCAGCTGGTGCGACGGATGAAGGAGGATCCCGACGGCGGAAAGGCCTATACCGACCGCCTGTTGACGGTGACGTTCAGCGTTCTGCTGATCCTGTCCGTCCTCGCGGTGGCACTCGCACCCGCCATCATCGACCTGTTTGCCACGACGCAGTACACCGCAGGTCAGCGTGAACTCGCAGTTGCTTTCGCACAGCTGTGCCTGCCGCAGATCTTCTTCTACGGCGCGTACGCGCTGCTCACCCAGGTCTTGAACGCCCGCGGCCGGTTCGGTGCGCCGATGTTCGCGCCCGTCCTGAACAACGTGATCGCGATCGCGACCTTCGTGACGTTCATCGCGATCGCCGGGACGGGGGCGGCCGCTGACGGAGTGCTCACCCGCGACCAGGTGCTCATCCTGGGGCTCGGGACGACGCTCGGCGTGACGCTGCAGGCCATCATCCTCATTCCGCTGCTATGGAAGGCGGGGTACCTCTGGCGGCCGAGGTTCGATTGGCGCGGTGGTGGGCTCGGCAAGGTCGGCACCCTCGCACTCTGGACGCTCGGACTGGTCGTGGTGAACCAGGCGGGCTACATCGTCATCACGCGCCTGGCAACGCTTGCCAATGTGAACGCGACCGATGCCGGTGGTGTGCCGGCGGGACTGACCACCTATCTCAAGGCCAACCTGATCTTCATGCTGCCGCACAGTGTCATCACGGTCTCGATCGTCACCGCGATGCTGCCGGCCCTGAGCCGCATCGCACATGCGGGCGACTTCCCGCAGGTGGCCCGCGACATCACGCGCACCATGCGCCTCGTGGCGGCGATGATCCTGCCGATCGCGGTGATCATGCTGGTCACCGGACCCGGGATCGCCGTCCTCCTCTTCGGCTACGGTGCGGCGACACCGGAGCAGGCAGCATTGATGGGTTCCGTCGTCTCGGTCTTCGTCACCGGCCTGCTGCCGTTCACGCTCTGGTTCGTCGTACTGCGCGGCTTCTACGCCATGGAGGACACGCGGAGTCCGTTCTGGATCGCGGTCATCTTCAATGCGGTAACGCTCGTCGTCGCCATCCCGCTGTTCTATGCCGTGTCCGGCGGAGCGCAGATCGCCATGCTCGCCCTCGGGTACGTCGCGGGATTCTGGGCGGCGTTCGTGTCCGCTTGGTGGCTGCTCACCCGTCGTCTGCGGCGCGAAGGCGCGGCCGCCGCGGACCTCGCGGTAGGTCCCACGGTGCGAGCCCTGATGCGCATGCTGGCCGCCGCCACAGGTGCACTCGCTGTCATGGTCGTCGGGCAGTACGCCATGACGCGGTTCGTCACGGGCGGCGGGGCAGGCGACCGTTGGGGGGTTCTGCTGAATGTCATCGTGGCGGTGGCCCTCGGTAGTGGCGCGTACCTGGGCCTGGCCCGCATCTTCTCGGTCACCGACGTGACCGATGTCATCGGGCTCATCCGGCACCGGCTGCGTCGATCGGCAACACCGCCGCCGGCTGCCTAGGCTGATGAGCGTGTCGGTAGGGCAGGACCGCTACGAACTGCTGCACCTGGTGTCGCGCACCCGCGTTCCCGGGCGGCCGGACGTCGAGTTGTGGCGCGCCACTGACGCGATGCTCGGTCGCACGGTTGCCCTGACGGTCTTCGCGATCGATGATCCACGCGCGGGGGAGGTACGTGCCGCGGTCCAGGCGCTGGCCGCACTCGATGCGCGACCACTGGTCCGCCTCCTCGACGTCGTCGAGGACTCCGAAAACCTCATCGTGGTCACCGAGTGGGTCGACGGGAGCACCCTGGCTGACGTCTACGAGGAGCGCTCCGGCGAGCCGCTCGGTGCGCTGCGCGCATTGCAGATCGCCCAGCGGGTAGCCGAGGCCCTAGCGGTCGCACACGCAGCGGGCGTTCATCACGGCCACCTCCGGCCCACCAGCATCCTGCTCACGGCTACCGGTGACGTCCGGCTGCGGGGTGTGGCTCTCGACACCGCCGTCTGGGGGCCGGTGACCGATCCGGTCGCCACCGATATCGACGGGGTCGGCAGTCTGCTCTACGCGGGACTCACCGCCCGCTGGCCCGCGGGCCTCGTGGGTGGATTGCCTGCGGCGACCCGGGGCGTGGCAGGTGAGGTCCTCCTGCCGTCGCAGGTCAGTGCCGAGGTGCCCGCCCACCTTGACCGCGTCGTCGCCCGCAGCGTCCGTGCGTGCGCCTACCGCGGCGCTCCCCGGTTCACCTCGGCCGCGGAGATGGCCACCGCGCTCGGCGTCGCGACCTCACGGCTACGCAGTCCGGCGGTTGCGGCGGAACGCCGGGTACACCGGGGGCGCCGGGTGCCCGGCCGACGGGCAGCGGTCCGCGTCGGCGCACTGGCCGGCATCCTCGGTATCGCGGCGGTGATCGGCGTGATCGGGGTCGGCGTACTGAATGCCGCCCCGTCACCATGGGGATCCACGGCCGCACCGGAGCAGTCGGCGGTGTTCTCGGCCACCGCGGAGGCCGTTGCCGGGCAGGGTGATGGGGTACCGGAACTCACGCCGGTGCGATTACGCGTTCTCGGCCCTGACGGGTTCGTCTCGGACCCGGCTGCCGGGATCGACGACCCGCTGGGAGGCAAGCCGCGCGACGCCATCGACGGGAGCCCTCTCACCGGCTGGTTGACGCCGACGTACGGATCGGCCGATCTCGACGGCGCCACCGGCATCGGGCTGGTCCTTGACCTCGGCGCGGCACAGGCTGTCAGCGCGGTCGACCTGACGTTCCCGGGGGCGCCAACCAGCGTCGACGTGCGCCTGGCCCCCCAGGCGTGGACGAGTCCGGAGCGCTGGACGCCGTTCGCCAGCGTGAGCGGTGTCGGGCAGACCATCACAGTCCGCGCACCCCGGCCCGTCATCGGCCGCTACGTCCTCCTCTGGCTGACCGCCGTGCCGCGTGCCGACGTCGGGTACCGCGGCGGAGTCCTCGAGGTGCGAGTCACCTGAGGGCTCCGGCGGATTGGCTAGGCTCCGGTGCCGTGCGGGCAGACGAGGTGAGCGATGCCGAGCTTCTGACCGCCCACGTCAATGGCGACCCCGCCGCTTTCGGTGAACTCGTCCGGCGGCACCGCGACCGGCTCTGGTCCGTTGCCGTACGCACCACCGGGGATCCCGAGGAGGCCGAGGACGCCGTGCAGGACGCGCTGATCTCGGCCTACCGACGGGCCGGCTCCTTCCGGGGGGACTCCGCGGTCACGACGTGGTTGCATCGCATCGTGGTCAACGCCGCCCTCGACCGGATGCGCCGCCGCGCCGTTCGCCCGTGGGTGGCCCTCCCCGAGGAGGAAACCGAGGGCGGGCGGGGGACCGCAGACCGCGCCCGGCTCGCCGATCCGCACGACGCCCTCGACGCGCGGGAGACCGCGATGGAGATCGAGACGGCGCTCGCCGAGCTGCCCCCCGACCAGCGCGCAGCCGTTGTGCTGGTGGACGTCGAGGGGTGGAGCGTCGAGGAGGCGGCCGCGATCCTCGAATGCCCGGTCGGCACCGTGAAGAGCCGGTGCTCGCGCGGTCGGGCGAAACTGGCCACCCGATTGGCGCATTACCGGAACCGAGCCGACGACGGCACCGTCATACGCCCGCAAGGCATGAGATCCGACGATTCCGGGGGAGGCCCAACGGTGCGCGAAGGAGGTGGTCCGCGTGTCTGACGACCTGCCACCGCCGAGCACCTCGCCCGCGGATCTGCCGCCCCCGACCAACGGCCCCGCCGAAGGCCTCGACTGGCTCGTGGACCGACTGAGCGCACTCCCGCCCGTGCCCATGCCACCCGATGTCTGGGCGCGACTTGAGGCCGCCCTCGCCGATGAGGCCGCCGGCCGACCAGTCCCCGGTGGCGGCCCGGAGTCAGACCGTGCGGTCGTGCCCCTGCGTCGGCGGCGCCGGTGGGTGCCCGCGGCGCTTGCCGCCGCCGCGGCGGTCGTCGCGGCCGGGCTCATCATCCCGCGCATCGGTGGCGGCGGCGTCGAACCAGTTGCGCAGCCGTTGGCCTCGGACAGCGGCGTCGCGGCGACCGTGCGGGGGGCAGTCACCATCGACGCGCTCCCGGCACACCACCTCGTAGCAAGCGGCACCGACTACAGCACCGCGGCACTCGGCGAGCAGGTCCTCGGTGTCCTCGGCACCATCGGGATGGATCAGCCCGAGCAGGTGGTCGCGCGCGCATCGCTTCGGACCGTGGCATCCGCGCCCGCGCCGGTCGGTGCGGACGGGATGACCGCCGACCTGCAGTCGTTGCACGATTGCGTCGCGGCATTCGCCGGCGGCGGCGACAAGGCACCCGCGCTCCTGGTCGACCGCGCGCGCTTCGGCGGCGAGGACGCCGCGGTGATCGTCCTGGTCGACAAGCTGCGCACGGACCCCCTCGGGGCGACGTTGCAGATCGTGGTTGTCCGACCCGGCTGCAGCGATGCTGACCGTGCAGAGGCGCAGCGGACAACCGTGGACATCACCGCCCGCTAGGGTGGTTGCGTGCGTTCAGTCATCATCATCGGGTCGGGTCCGGCCGGCTACACCGCGGCGATCTACGCAGCGCGGGCGCAGTTGGCACCCGTCCTCCTCGAAGGTGCCGTCACCGCGGGTGGTGCACTCATGAACACGACCGAGGTCGAGAACTTCCCCGGCTTCTCCGAGGGGATCATGGGCCCGGCCTTGATGGAGCAGATGCGCGCGCAGGCCGAACGTTTCGGTGCTGACCTCGTCACCGACGACGCCGTCGAGGTCGACCTCACCGGCGCCGTGAAGCGGGTGCGCGACGGGTCGGACCGGACCTACGAGGCGCAGTCGGTGATCCTGGCCATGGGCTCCGGCTACCGCGAACTCGGGGTCCCCGGCGAGAAGTTGCTGTCCGGGCACGGTGTCTCGTGGTGCGCGACGTGTGACGGGTTCTTCTTCCGTGACCAGGACATCGCGGTCGTCGGAGGCGGTGACTCGGCCATGGAAGAGGCCACCTT
>JBILVH010000281.1:0-2706 GCA_044370555.1 Candidatus Nanopelagicales bacterium | reverse complement strand
CACACGACTCCGGGCGTCCTGACGCAGAAGGTCATCGAGGATGGCGTCACTGATCTGGTCGGCCATCTTGTCCGGATGACCCTCGGTCACCGACTCCGAGGTGAATAGGCGTCGTGCCACGCAGCACTCCTTAGCTCGTGTGGGCGTCCGGCGAGTGTACCTAGCCGCGTCCGGCGAGGAGGTCCCCGACGCGGTCCCAGACCGCGTGGGCGATGCGGATCTTGTCGGCGCGCGGGATCTCGCGGTGTCCCGTCGCACTCAACAGGACCACCTCGTTGTCCTCGCTGCCGAACACCCGGTCCCCCCTGACGTCGTTGACCACGAGCAGGTCGCACCCCTTGCCGGCCAGTTTGCGGCGGCCATGGGTGAGGACGTCCGCGTCCGCGTCACCGGTCTCCGCCGCGAACCCCACGATCACCGGACTACGGGCCGCACCGCGACGCTGCACCGCGTCGCGGAGGATGTCCACGGTCGGTTCGGCGGTGATCGACAGGCCGGCTCCCGACTTCTTGATCTTGTGATCTGCCGCCTCGGTCGGGCGGAAGTCGGCGACGGCAGCGGCCATGACCAGCACGTCCGCGTCGGTCCCGTGTGCGACGACGAGGTCGTGCATCTGCGCGGCCGTGGTGCACCCGTGGACCTCGACGCCGACGGGGATCGGGGTGTCGATAGCACCGTGGATCAAGGTCGTGCGGGCACCGCGGGCGACGGCCGCGGCCGCGAGGGCCACCCCTTGCTTCCCGGACGACCGGTTGCCGAGGAAGCGGACCGGGTCGACAGCTTCGCGGGTTCCCCCCGCGGTGATCACAACGTGCCGACCCGCGAGGTCGCGACACAGTGGACGCGCGAGTTCGGCGTTCACCGCCACGGCGATCTGCTCCGGCTCCGCAAGGCGGCCAGGCCCGGAGTCCGCACCCGTCAACCGACCATCGACCGGACCGACGAGTCGCACACCGCGCGAGCGGAGGATCTCCGCATTAGCGACCGTGGCCGGATGCAGCCACATCTCGGTGTGCATCGCGGGCGCCATGAGCACCGGGCAGGTGGCGGTGAGCAGCACATTGGTGAGCAGGTCGTCGGCGAGCCCGTGGGCGGCCCGCGCCATGAGGTCAGCCGTGGCCGGCGCAACGACCACGAGGTCCGCGGACCGACCGATCCGCACGTGCGGAACATCGGCGACGCCGTCCCAGAGTTCGGTATGCACTGCCCGACCGGAGAGCGCTTCCCAGGTGGCGGCCCCGACGAATCGCAACGCGGCCGCGGTAGGAACGACAGTGACGTCGTGCCCACCTTCGGTGAGCAGTCGAACAAGCGCGCAGGACTTGTACGCCGCGATACCACCGGCCACGCCGACGACGACGTGCGCGGACATCGGGTTCAGATCTAGCCGACGGGCGAAGGAGCCCCGTCCGGCTCCTCGGCCTCGACGGTGAGCAGCCCGGCGTCGATCTCGCGTAGGGCGACCGACAACGGCTTCTCCTGATGGTGGGTCTCGACGAGCGGGCCGACGTACTCCAGCAACCCCTCGCCCAGCTGCGAGTAGTAGGCGTTGATCTGGCGAGCCCGCTTGGCGGCGTAGATCACCAGCGAGTACTTCGAATCGGTCTTCTCCAGCAGATCGTCGAGCGGGGGGTGCGTGATTCCCTCGGGGCGCACGGCGCGAACGGACGAAGTGGACATGTTCACGGGCCTTCCGTAAGGGGACGCAAGCGCATGCAGTCTACCAAGTCCGCGAGCGCAGCCTCGACCGAGTCGTTGACGACCGTCACATCGAACTCGGGCTCCGCCGCGAGCTCCTCCTCGGCGGCGCGCAGCCGCGACGTGACGGCGGCCGGGTCCTCGGTCCCCCGGCCGGCCAGCCGACGGGCCAGTTCGACGAACGACGGGGGGGCGAGGAAGACCAGTAGCGCCGCGGGCAGGGAGGCCCGCACCTGGCGGGCACCTTGCACCTCGATCTCGAGGAGCACGGGGATCCCGGCCGCCATCCGCTCCTCGACCGGACCGCGAGGCGTGCCGTAGAGGTTGCCCGCGAACGATGCCCACTCCAGCATGCGCCCGGCGGCCACCTCGGTGTCGAACCGGTCGCGGGTCCAGAAGAGGTAGTCGACGCCGTCCACCTCCCCCGGTCTCGGCGCCCGTGTCGTCGCGGACACCGACACCCAGACGCGGGGGAACCTGTCCCGCAGCGCACGCACGAGCGTCCCCTTGCCCACACCGGACGGACCGGAGAGCACGGTGACCGCGACCGGTCCACTCCTCGCCGGTCCGCGCCCTGTCGCCCACGCGAGCAGCGCAGTGCGCTGGGTACGGCCAAGCCCGCGGACACGTCGGGGCGGCGAGATCGCGAGTCGCTCCAGGACCTCCGTCGCGCGGGCGGCGCCGATGCCCGGCATGGAGCGCAGCAGGTCGATCACCCGCATCCGGCCCACGGTGTCGTCGGCGTCGGCAAGGTCGAGGGCATCGGCGAGGCTGATCCGCGCGGACTTCAGGTCGGCGCGCACGGCGGCGCGACGCCTGCGCGCTGCGACTGCGGCAGCGGAGGCCGCGGCCCGCTGATCGGCGGTGAGCTCGGGCGGAGTCACGCCAACTCCGACGCGAGCCCCCTGGCTGCGGCGGCCGGGTCGGGCGCTCCCGTGTTCGGTCGACCGATCACCAGCAGATCGGCGCCGTCGCGGATGGCCGCCACCGGCGTCGCCCCCCGCTTCT
>JBILVH010000009.1:0-17671 GCA_044370555.1 Candidatus Nanopelagicales bacterium | reverse complement strand
ACCTCGGTCTGGCTGCCCGAACCCGGGCGGTGGCCGAGCTTGACTGGGCGGCTCAGCGTGCGGCGTATCTCGCGGCGTACGAGCGGGTCACGGGGTATCGGGCGCCGACGATTCGCGCGGCCACTCCGCCCCAGGATCGGCGACGGCGCGCGATGGCGCCGGTCGACGAATGGGGCCGCCCGTTCGTCGATCTGCGGGCGCAGGCCGCGCTGCCTGAGGCGCTGCGTGAGCGGACCGTGGTCTAGCCTGCGGGAGTGACGTCCGATGAGCAGGTGAGCGCCCCGGATCCGTTGCCAGCGCCGGTGATTGACACGCACTGCCATCTCGACATCAGCGATGCGGACCGGGGTCGCGGGCTCGATCCGGACACCGCGCTGGAGCAGGCGCGCGCGGTCGGCGTGCGCGGCGTGGTCCAGGTCGCATGCGATGTGCCGTCGGCCCGCTGGGCGGTGGAGTTCGCGCGCACCCGGCCGGAAGTGGTGGCCGCGGTGGCACTGCATCCGAACGAGGTGCCGCGTGTCGAGGCCCGAGCTGGCCGGGCGGGACTTGCGGAAGCGTGGGCGGAGATCGAGCGACTCGCCGCCGACCCGGCGGTGCGTGCGGTGGGTGAGACCGGGCTGGACTTCTATCGGACAGGCCAAGAGGGTCGCTCGGTTCAGGAGGAGTCGTTCCGCCGCCACATCGCGATGGCGTCCTCGCTCGACCGAACGCTGGTGATCCACGACCGCGACGCACATGACGATGTCGTTCGGGTGCTGGAGTCCGAAGGTGCGCCGCAGCGCGTCGTCTTCCACTGCTTCTCCGGGGACGTCGCACTGGCGCGCATCTGCCGTGAGCGCGGCTGGTTCGCGTCGTTCGCGGGTGTGGTGACGTTCAAGGGTGCGGCGGACCTACGCACCGCATTGCGGGAGGTGCCCGATGACCTCCTGCTCGTCGAGACAGATGCGCCATATCTCACACCCGCACCCCACCGGGGTCGGGCGAATGCGTCGTACCTCATGCCGTGGACCGTTCGCGCGATCGCCGAGGCGCGCGACGCCGACCTTGATCACACGTGTCACCTGCTTGAAGCCAACGCCGTGCGTGCCTTCGGGCCGATCGGGTGAGTGTGCTCCTGTCGCCCGCGCAGGTACGAGCGCGCGCGGAGGAACTGGGGCTCCGACCGACCAAGCAACTCGGTCAGAACTTCGTGATCGACCCCAATACGGTGCGACGAATCGTCCGGCTCGCCGGCGTATGCGGGGACGACGTCGTGCTAGAGGTTGGCCCCGGCCTCGGCAGTCTCACGCTTGCGCTGCTGCCAGAGGTGCGTCGGGTGGTGGCAGTCGAGATAGACCCGGTGCTCGCGGGCGCCCTGCCGGAGACGGTGCGTGCACTCCAGCCCGCGAATGCGATGAGCCTTGATGTGATCGCGGGCGATGCGCTGCGCGTCGGTGCACTCCCGCACGCCCCGACGGCGCTGGTTGCCAATCTGCCGTACAACGTAGCCGTGCCAGTCCTGCTGAACGCACTCGCGAGCTACCCGACCCTGCGATCAGCCCTGGTCATGGTGCAGGCGGAGGTAGCCGATCGACTCGCGGCGGAGCCGGGGTCGAAGGTGTACGGCGTGCCCAGCGTCAAGGTGCGGTGGTACGGCACGGTGCGGTCCGTTGGCCGCGTGCCGCCCACCGTGTTCTGGCCGGTGCCGCGCGTGGAGTCGGGCCTCGTGCACATCACGTGCGAGCCGCCGCCCACCGGTGCCGCGCGGGGTGATGTCTTCGCGGTCGTGGACGCCGCATTCGGGCAGCGCCGAAAGTCACTGCGGGCCGCGCTGTCGGGGTGGGCGGGTTCACCAGCGGTCGCGGAGGCAGTTCTGACGGCGGCGGGTGTGGATCCGTCGGCTCGCGGTGAGCAGCTCGCGCTCGCGGATTTCGTGCGCATCGCGAGCGCGCGCACCGCCGTCACATAGCGGTCAGATCCGGTGCGCCCCGGGGACGGGACCGCGGGCGCGTACGACGGTGCGGCAGACCTCCGCTGACGTCAGACTGACGGCGAGGTCGAGTGCGTGCTCCTCATCGCGGGCCAGGAGTGCGCAGGTCGGGCCGCTGCCGGACACGACCGCACCCAGCGCCGCGACATCCTCGGCGACGGCGAGTACGCGCGCGAGGGACGAGCGCAGCGAGAGGGCGGCGCGCTGCAGGTCGTTCGACAGGTGACGTCCGACAGCCGCCGTATCGGCCCGCACCAGCGCGGACAGCAGGTCGTCGTCCAGGGTCGGTGGCGGGGGATCCGGGGTGAGTCGGTCGAACTCTGCGTATACGGCCGGTGTCGACAGGCCGCCGTCAGCCACCGCGAACACCCACCAGAGGTCACCGCGGGTCATCGCGGGGGTGAGGACGTCGCCGCGTCCGGTCCCGATCGCGGTGCCGCCGCGCAGGATGAAAGGAACGTCGGCACCGAGGCGCGGGGCGATGTCGTGGATGGTCGCGGGGTCGGCTCCCCAGAGCCCCGCGCACGCCACGAGTGCTGCTGCCGCGTCTGCGCTGCCACCCGCCATCCCACCGGCCACCGGGATGCCCTTGACGATCCGCAGGGAGACGTCGGGAGTGATGCCGAGCTCGTCCGCGAGGGTTTCGGCTGCGCGCCACGCCAGATTGCGGTGGTCGAGGGGGATCGCACTGCGGTCGCGGACCGTACCGCGCTCGGACTCGACGCTGATGCTGATACCTGTGCCGTGCGGTGCGTGAGTCGCATGCACCTCGTCGTAGACGCTCACGGCCTGGAAGACCGTCACGAGGGGGTGGTAGCCGTCAGCCCCTACCGGGCCGACGGACAGTTGGAGGTTGACCTTCCCCGGGCAGCGGGCCGAGACGACCGTCACGATCGCCCGCGCGGACTGGCCGGTTTCGCCTCGATGTCCGCGAGCCCGTTCCACGCGAGGTTGACGAGGTGGGCGACGACCTCCTCCTTGCGGGGCTTGCGGACCTCTACCCACCACTGACCCGTGAGTGCGGTCATGCCCACCAGCATGCGGGAGTACATCGGGGCGAGTTTGGTGGGCATGCCGTAGCGGTCGAACTGCGATGCGAGCAGGTGCTCGACCTGGCCGGCGATGTCGACGATGAGACTGGCGAAAGTGCCCGTCTGCTGGGATACCGGTGAGTCGCGCACCAGGATCCGGAAGCCCTCGGGGCGAGCGTCGATGTAGTCGAAGAGAGCGAGTCCGGCACGTTCGAGCAGCCGTCGCGGATGGACATGTGCGTTCCCGGTCGCGTCGATGTTGAGGCTTCCGGTGATCATGTCGAGCAGGTGATTCATCTCCCGGTCGACCACGACCGCGTAGAGACCTTCCTTGCCGCCGAAGTGCTCGTACACCACCGGCTTGGAGACCCCGGCCTTGTTCGCGATCTCCTCGACCGAGACCGCGTCGAAGCCCTTCTCGGCGAAGAGCGTCCGGCCGACGTCGAGTAGTTGCGCCCGGCGCTCCTGGCCCGTCATCCGCATGGTGCGCACCCGCTCATCGGCCGGGGCTCAGGATTCGGGGGACCACCCGCGGATCCGGGCGCGGACCGCGGGGTCGGTCACTTTGGCGGCTAGGCGCGCGGGCTTGGGCCAGCGGACGTCGTACGCGAGCCGGGATTTCTCCAGCGCACGGATCAACGCGGCACTGACATCGACTTGACCCTTGAGTACGCCGTGGCGCGCGCAGGTGGGGTCTGCGTGGTGCAGGTTGTGCCACGACTCCCCGAACGACGGGAGCGCGAGCCACGCGACGTTGCCGGAGCGGTCACGTGCGACGAAGGGGTGCTTGCCGAAGACGTGGCAGATCGAGTTGATCGACCACGTCACGTGATGGACGAGCGCGATGCGCACGAGGCCGGCCCAGAAGAGTGCGGTGAGTGCCCCCTGCCACGACCAGGTGACCAGGCCGCCGATGACCGCGGGCAGCACGATGGATGCGAGGACGATCAGCGGGAAGAGCCGGGTGACCTTCTGCAGGTCCTTGTCGCCGGCGATATCCGGCGCCCAGCGGGGAACGGCGGACTGGTCGTCGGCCATGAGCCAGCCCATGTGCGCCCAGACCAGACCCTTCGTCACCGCCCACGGGGAGGTGCCGTACTTCCACGGCGAGTGCGGGTCGGCCTCCTCGTCGGAGTTCGCGTGGTGGCGCCGGTGGTCGGCCACCCACTGGGCGAGGGAGCCCTGGATCGCCATCGAACCCGCGACCGCGAGGAGGATCTTCACAGCGCGCGGCGCCTTGAAGGAGCCGTGCGTGAAGTAGCGGTGGAAGCCGACCGTGATGCCCAGTGCACTGATCGCGTAGAACACCGCGGCGATGATGACGTCGGTCCAACTCAGCCAGCCGCCCCAGGCGACGGGGATAGCGAGGCCGACCGCGAGCAGGGGCACGAGGACGAAGATCGCGATGGTGATCTTCATTCCCACCGACGGCGGCTCTTCGGCCAGGTCCGGCCGGCGCGCGCCCTCTTCCACCACTGCGGTCATGCGACTCCCTCCATTGCTCCTCGGGGCCGTAGCCCCGCGGGGCCATTGCTCCTTACGGCACCGTAACCTACGCAACCGTAACCTGGCAAGCGCAACCACTCCGCGTGGCGGTGAACAGCAGTGGAACACTACGGGGACTACACCTTCCCGGCTCGTCCAATGGCAGGACAAGAGACTTTGGATCTCTGAATGGGGGTTCGACTCCCTCGCCGGGAGCCGGCGGTCCCGCGGTCAGTAGGGTGACGCCGATCGGACGGTGACGATCGGAGGGTGACCATGCCGCAGGCCGCACCGCGACCCGCCGCGGTGATCGTGCTCGCGGCCGGCCAGGGCACCCGGATGAGGTCGCGACGCCCCAAGGTGTTGCACGAGGTTGCCGGACGCACCCTGCTCGGACACGTGCTCGCTGCGGCAGCCGTCCTCGAGCCGGAACGCACCGTCGTGGTCGTGGGGCACGGCCGCGATGAGGTCCGGGCTCACCTCGCCCAGGTGGCGCCGAGCGCGGTGTGCGTGGTGCAGGAGGTCCAAAGGGGCACAGGGCACGCTGTGCGCATCGCCCTCGAGGCCGTCGGTCCGCTCACCGGGTCGGTGGTCGTGCTCGCGGGTGACACCCCGATGCTGCGCGGGGAGACTCTCGTGGCACTCGCTGCCGACCATGCCGCCGCCGCGGCCGGGGTCACGGTCCTCACCGCGGTGCTCGATGATCCCGCTGGGTACGGCCGCATCGTCCGCGGCATCGACGGTTCACTCGAGCGCATCGTCGAGGACCGTGACGCGGATGCTGCCACGCGTGCGATCCGCGAGATCAACTCGGGGATGTACGTCTTCGACGCGGATGCCCTTGCCGATGCGCTCGCGGCCCTGACGGCCGAGAACGCGCAGGCCGAGGAGTACCTCACCGACGCAGTCGGGATCCTCCGCGACCGGGGGGTGTCGGCACGGGCATCGGTCGCGGCGGATGCCGAGCAGATCCGCGGTGTGAACGACCGGGTCCAGCTAGCCGAGGCGGGGGCAATCCTGCGCGCGCGCATCGTCGAGACGTGGATGCGCGCTGGGGTCACGATCGTCGACCCGGCAAGTACGTGGATCGACGCGGACGCGCAGCTCGCACCCGATGTGACGTTGCTCCCGGACACCTTCGTGCTGGGGCCGAGCGTCATCGCCGAGGGCGCGCGGATCGGACCGGGGACGACGCTGGTGTCCTGTGAGGTCGGTGCCGACGCGCAGGTGCGGCACACCTGGGCGGAGTTGGCGGTCATCGGCCCGGCGGCGACGGTGGGTCCCTACACCTACCTGCGGCCGGGCACGGTGCTCGGTGACGAGGCCAAGGCTGGCGCGTTCGTCGAGATCAAGAACTCCACTCTGGGCGCGGGCGCGAAAGTGCCGCACCTGTCGTACGTAGGTGATGCCGAGATCGGTGAGGGCTCGAACATCGGCGCGTCGACCGTCGTCGTGAATTACGACGGTCAGGACAAGCACCGCACGGTGATCGGCGATCACGTGCGGATCGGCAGCGACACGATGCTCGTCGCGCCGCTGCGTGTCGGCGACGGGGCGTATACGGCGGCGGGATCGGTGATCACGGACGACGTGCCACCCGGCGCGATGGCGGTCGGGCGGGCACGGCAGCGCAACATCCCGGGCTGGGTCGCGCGCCGCCGACCCGGATCCGCCGCGGCCGAAGCTGCCCAGAAGCATGACCGCGAGCCCGATGACCGGCAGGATGGACCCCCCGGCGACCAGGAGGAGATCACGTGAGCGGAATGAGCGTGCCCACGCGCAAGCAGCTGGTGCTGCTGAGCGGCCGTGCACACCCGGAGTTGGCGGAGCAGGTCGCTGCGCACCTCGGGATCGAACTCTCGCCGCTTGCGGCCTACGACTTCGCCAACGGCGAGATCTTCGTGCGCTTCGACGAGTCGGTACGCGGGTGCGATGTCTTCGTTCTGCAGAGTCACACCGACCCGATCAACACGTGGATCATGGAGCAACTCGTCATGGTCGATGCGCTGAAGCGTGCCTCGGCCAAGCGCATCAGCGTGATCGCCCCCTTCTACGGGTACGCGCGCCAGGACAAGAAGCACCGCGGTCGCGAACCCATCTCCGCGCGACTCATGGCTGACCTCTTCAAGGCCGCCGGCGCGGACCGGCTGATGACGGTCGACCTGCACACCTCGCAGATCCAAGGCTTCTTCGACGGACCGGTCGACCATCTCTTCGCGCTGCCGCTGCTCTCCGAGCACATCGCCAGCCGAGTGGATCGTGACCGGATCACCGTGGTGTCGCCTGACGCCGGGCGTGTCCGCGTGGCGGAGCGCTGGACCGACGTCCTCGGTGCGCCACTGGCGATCATTCACAAGCGGCGCGACCCGGATCTGCCCAACCAGGTGCGCGTACTCGAGGTCGTGGGCGATGTGCAGGACCGGGTCTGCGTGGTGGTCGACGACATGATCGACACCGGCGGCACGATCGCGAAAGCGGCACAGACGCTGAAGGAGTTCGGTGCGGCCGACGTCGTGGTCGCTGCCACGCACGGGATCCTCAGCCCGCCCGCCGCCCAGCGACTCACCGAGGCGCCGATCTCCGAGGTGGTCGTGACCAACACGCTTCCGATCCCCGCGGACCGGCGCTTCGAGAAGCTCACGGTGCTGTCGATCGCACCGCTCGTGGCCAAGGCCGTCTACGAGGTCTTCACCGACGGCTCCGTGACGAGCATGTTCGAGGGACACCCCACCCAGGTGGGTGCCTGACCGGCCCCGGTTGGTCCGGGAAGGCGCTCGGAGACTAGACTCGCCGACTGTCGTGAAGGGTGTCTTCCACCCGTGTACATCTCGAGGAGTCGCTGTGTCTGCTGTGCGCCTGGTGGCCGAGCCCCGGTCCGATTTCGGCAAGGGGGCCGCTCGCCGTCTGCGGCGCAACGGGCAGGTGCCCGCGGTCATCTACGGCGGTGGCAGCCTGCAGCATGTCGCCCTCCCGGCCCACGATCTCGACCTGGCCCTGTCGCGGCCGCGCACGGTGATCGAGGTCGAGGTCGGCGGGACCGTGTCGGTGACGAAACCGCGTGAGGTCCAGCGCGACCCGGTGCGACGCACCCTCGAGCATGTCGACCTGATCGTCGTCTCCAGCGCGGAGGCCAAGGAGCGCGCGGACGCCGCCCAGGCAATCACGGACGCCCAGGCTGCCGCGAGCGAGTGATACCGCCGTGGCCGACGGACCATGGTTGGTGGTGGGGCTCGGCAATCCCGGCGAGAAATACGCGCGTACGCGCCACAACATCGGGGCCGACGTCGTAGTGGCGCTCGCGGCGGATCGGGGGGATCGCCTGAGCGGAAACACGAAGACCCGATCGGACCTCTGCCGTACCCGCCTGGCCGGTGAGTCGGTGATCCTTGCCGTGCCTCGAAGTTACATGAACGAATCCGGCGGACCGGTCCGCGCATTGTGCGACTACTACTCGGTTGCCGCGGAGCAGCTGGTCGTCGTTCACGATGAGCTCGACATCGGATTCGGGCAGTTGAAGGTCAAGCGCGGCGGCGGCGACGGAGGGCACAACGGTCTGCGCAGTATCCGCGCCGCGCTCGGGACCGGCGAGTTCCTGCGCGTGCGCGTCGGGATCGGGCGCCCACCGGGTCGCCAGGACCCCGCCGACTTCGTCCTCAAGCCGTTCGGGCCGCAGGAGCGCGACGAGGTCCCACTGCTGGTCTCCGCCGCAGTCGAGGCCGTCGAGTCGCTGATCGCACGTGGACTGGAGGCCACGCAGAACACGGTGCATGGCAGGGGTCCAGCGGATGGCCAGGAGGTCTGAGATGGTGACGGACAATGAATTGTCGGCGGCTACCGCGCGCGCTGCGGGGCAGATGCTGCTGGAGTTGCGCGCGCGGTACGGCGACCTCGGTGGTGCACCGCGCGAGACATCCGATCGACTGCGCAAAGAGGCCGACCGCGCCTCCCACGAACTGATCGTCGAGAGGATCAGTGCCGAGCGGCCGGACGACTGCATCCTGAGCGAGGAGGGGAAGGACGACCTCGTCCGTCTGGATGCGGATCGCGTGTGGATCGTGGATCCGCTCGACGGCACTTGGGAGTTCGGTCAGGGTCGATCTGACTTCGCGGTGCACATCGTCCTGTGGCAGCCCGGCCGCGGACTCTCGGCGAGCACCGTCGACCTGCCCGCGCAGGGCCTGACGCGCACCGACGTTGACGCGCCCGCGCCCGCGTCGCCGCTGCCCATCGACCGTCCGATCCGACTCGTCGCGTCCCGAACGCGCCCGCCCGCCGCGCTGCCCGACATCGTCGCCCGTCTATCTGCTCGCCTCGGTCGTGAGGTCGAAGTGGTCGACGTAGGCAGCGTGGGCGCAAAGGTGAACGAGCTACTGAGCGGCCGCGCGGACGCGTACCTCCATGACACCGGCTTCTACGAATGGGACGTCGCGGCACCGTACGCCGTTGCGCAGCAGTACGGCTTGCACGCTTCGCACATCGATGGCCGCGAAGTCGAGTTCAACCGCGCGTCGCCGTACGTCGAGGATCTGATGGTCTCTACGCCCGCCCTCCACGCCGAACTCGTCGCCGCGGTGCGGGAGGCGGCCGCCGGGTGATGCGCCCAGTGCTCGACGCCCTGCTCGGCCGCGCCGATGTTGCGGCTATGCGCGACGAAGCCGCGCGTGGTCGCGACGGCACGGTCGTCGCCCCCGCGGCGCTCGAGCCGCTGGTGGCCGCGGCCATCGCCACCGTGCGGCCCGTGCTTGCCGTTACCGCGAGTGGTCGCGAGGCGGAGGATCTCGCCGCGGTGCTGCGGGAATTCACCGAGGCGGTGGAGTTCCCCGCCTGGGAGACCCTGCCGCATGAACGCCTGTCGCCATCGGCGGATACCGTCGGTCGCCGCCTCGATGTGCTGCACCGACTGCGCCACCCCGGGCCGGGTGAGTCACCGCGTGTCGTGGTCGCACCGGTTCGCGCACTGTTGCAGCCGATCGTGCGGGGTCTCGGTGACATCGACTGGATCGCGATCGCCCCGGGCGACGAGGTGCCGGTCGAGGAGCTGCCGGCCCGGCTGGTCGAGTTCGGCTACCAACGCACTGACCTCGTGGACCGCCGCGGGCAGTTCGCCGTCCGCGGCGGGATCATCGACGTCTTCCCGCCGACACTTCCGCACCCGGTCCGCCTCGAGTTCTGGGGCGACACCGTCGAAGATGTGCGCTCGTTCGCCGTCGTGGACCAGCGCAGCCTCGACATGCTCGACGGGGTGCGGATCGGGCCGGTCCGCGAAGTGCTGCTCACCCCGCAGGTGCGCGAGCGGGCGCGGGCGGAGGCATTGAGATCCCCTGCTGCGGCCGAACTGCTCGACAAGATCGCGGAGGGACTCACCCCCGACGGCATGGAGGCGCTCGCACCGCTCCTCGTCGACGGAATGGAGACCCTGCTCGACGTGATCGCCCCGGACTGCGCGGTCATCCTGTGCGAGCCCGAGCGCATACGCGCCCGCGCAGCCGATTTGGTGGCCACGTCGCAGGAGTTCCTCGAAGCCTCGTGGCACAACGCAGCCGCAGGCAACTCCCTGCCACTCGATGTGGCGGGTGCGGCGTACTACTCCTTGGATGACGTCCGCGAGCGCGGTCCCCGTCGTCCGTGGTGGAGTGTCACGCCGTTCGAGTCGGGCGCGGGGGACGAGATCGTGCTCGCGGCCCGGGCCACCGAGGACCTCCGTGGCGACCCGTCGGCTGCCATTGCCGCCGTCGCGGCCGCCGTGCGGTCAGCATCGCGGGTGATCTGGGTCTGCTCCGCGGCGGGCACAGCGGATCGGATCGCGGAGCAACTCGCCGAAGTGCAGATTGCGGTGACGCGCGAGGCAACCGATCAGCCCGGGGTCGTGCGGGTGCTCACCGGCGCGCTCGAAGCAGGCTTCCGCACCGACGACCTCTTGGTGGTCAGCGAGGCCGAGGTCGTCGGCCAGCGTTCATCGACCCGTGACATGCGCCGGCTGCCGTCGCGACGCCGAGCAACCCTTGACCCGCTGCAGTTGCGCGAGGGTGACTTCGTGGTGCACGAGCAGCACGGTGTCGGACGCTACGTCGAGATGGCGCAACGTGCGGTGGGCGGTGCGACGCGCGAGTACCTCGTCCTCGAATACGCGGCCAGCAAGCGCGGCCAACCCGCGGACCGCCTCTACGTCCCGATGGACCAGCTCGACCAGGTGACCAGGTACGTCGGCGGCGAGGCGCCGACGGTGCACCGCCTAGGCGGAGCCGACTGGCAGAAGGCGAAGGGGCGCGCCCGCAAGGCGGTGCGGCAGATCGCGGGCGATCTGATCAAGCTCTACGCGGCGCGGATGTCGGCGAAGGGTCACTCGTTCGGACCGGATACCGAGTGGCAGCGCGAGCTGGAGGACGCCTTCGGCTACGTCGAGACGCCGGATCAACTTTCCTGTATCGACGAGGTCAAGCGCGACATGGAACGCGCCACACCCATGGACCGCCTGATCTGCGGTGACGTGGGCTACGGCAAGACCGAGATCGCGGTGCGGGCGGCGTTCAAGGCGGTGCAGGACGGCAAGCAGGTGGCGGTGCTGGTGCCGACCACTCTGCTCGTGCAGCAGCACCTGTCGACGTTCCGGGAACGCTTCGCGGCTTTCCCCGTCACCGTGGAGGCCCTGTCGCGGTTCCAGACCGACCGTGAGGCCGCCGCAGTCGTGGAGCAGGTCGCCAAGGGCACGGTCGACGTCGTGATCGGGACCCACCGCCTCCTCACGTCCGGCATCCGCTTCAAGGACCTCGGGCTCATCATCGTCGACGAGGAGCAACGGTTCGGTGTGGAGCACAAGGAGCACCTGAAGGCCCTGCGCACGAACGTTGACGTGCTCACCATGTCGGCGACGCCGATCCCGAGGTCCCTGGAGATGTCGATCACCGGCATTCGTGACATGTCGACCATCCAGACTCCCCCCGAGGAGCGACTCCCGGTCCTGACGTACGTCGGGCCCTACGACCAACGACATGTCGTAGCGGCCATCCATCGCGAACTCATGCGTGACGGCCAGGTGTTCTTCGTCCACAACCGCGTCGAGTCGATCGACCGAGTGGCAGCGCTCGTGCGCGAGCTCGTCCCCGATGCGCGGGTGGCGGTCGCGCACGGCCAACTGCCCGAACACGTATTGGAGCAGGTCATCGTGGACTTCTGGGAGAAGCGCACCGACGTGCTGGTCTGCACCACGATCGTGGAGTCCGGCCTTGACATCTCGAATGCCAACACGTTGATCGTGGATCGCGCGGATCTGCTCGGGCTGTCCCAGTTGCACCAACTCCGCGGCCGGGTCGGTCGCGGCCGGGAGCGGGCCTACGCCTATTTCCTCTACCCGCCTGAGCGCCCCCTGAGCGAGGCGGCGCACGACCGGCTGGCCACGATCGCAGCGCACACAGACCTCGGGTCGGGGATCCAGATCGCCATGAAGGACCTCGAGATCCGCGGGGCGGGCAATCTGCTCGGCGGCGAGCAGAGCGGTCACATCGCCGACGTCGGGTTCGACCTGTACGTGCGTCTCGTGGGGGAGGCGCTCGCCGAGGTCCGCGGTGAGTCGGATGTGGCGCCGGCTGAGATGCGTATCGAACTGCCGGTGGACGCGCGGATCCCCGAGGAGTTCGTACCTCAGGAACGGCTACGCCTCGACCTCTATCGACGGCTCGCGGGGGCGGTGTCGGCCGCGGACGTTGAGGCGGTGCGGGCGGAGATCCTGGATCGCTTCGGGACGCCCCCGTCATCGATCGATCGGCTGTTGGCCCTCGCGCTGCTGCGCGTCGAGGCTCGCGAGGCCGGCCTGACCGAGATCGTGCTCGCCGGCACGGCGGTCAGGTTCCACCCCGTCGAACTCCTGGAATCGGCCACCATGCGGTTGACGAGGCTGTACCCGCGAACCGTCGTGAAGCCGCCGGTCCGTACGATCCTGGTACCCCGTCCGGCGGGGGAGGTGGACCTCATCGAGTGGGCTGCCACCCTCATCCGGGAGTGCCTGACACCGACGAGGAGTGCGAAGTGACGACACGACCGACCGCATCCGCACGTGTGCGCGCCGGGTTCCTGACGACCGTCGCGCTCGCCCTCGGGGTCCTGGTGTCGGCGTGCGGGGGTCCGATCGCGGCGCAGTCCGCGGCGATCCTCGGGGACGAGCAGGTGTCGGCCGCCCAGCTCGACGCGTACGTCACCGACCTCTATCGGGCCACCGACCGCCCGGTCGACGAGCAGGACTCCGCTGTCGTGCGCGACACCTTGGAACGCCTCATCGTGCAGAACCTCGTCAACCAGGCCGCCGGGCGACTCGACATCACCCTCACCCAGACCGAGATCGACCAGCGCACCCAGGAGTACGTCGATCAGTTCGGCAGCCGCGAAGCCATGGACGAGGCGTTCGCGGCCAGCGGCATCGCACCGAGCGGTGCCGAGGCGGCGATCCGTCTGTCGCTGCTCGTCCCGAAGATCGGTGCGGCCCTCGTGCCGGACGGTGGGCCGGAGGCGCAGCAGCAGGCGGTCGTGGACTACATGGGGCAGGTGCAGTCCGAGGTCGGCATCGACGTGAACCCGCGGTACGGAACCTGGGCGTCGGCCGACTTCCGGATGGGCCCGATCCCGGACGACCTGTCCGTTCCGCTGATCCCGGTGGAGTCGCCCGACCCGCTCGCGCCGCCGGAGTAAGGCCGACCCGTGGAACGTCGGGGTGAACGGATCCTCGACCTCGTCGCGGTCATGGACCGGCTGCGGTCACCGGGTGGCTGCCCGTGGGATGCCAACCAGACCCACGCGAGCCTCGTGCAGTACCTCCTGGAGGAGACCTACGAGACGATCGAGGCCATCGAGACCGGGGATCCGGTGGCCCTCCGCGAGGAACTCGGTGACCTTCTCCTGCAGGTCGTGTTCCACGCGCGGATCGCCGAGGAGGATCCGCGGGCCCCGTGGGATGTCGACGCCGTTGCCGACGGGATCGTGACGAAGCTGGTCTCGCGGCATCCGCACGTCTTCGGCGATGCGACCGCCGACACACCGGAGCAGGTCGAGTCGGCATGGCAGGCGATCAAGGCTGCGGAGAAGGGCCGGACGTCGGTGACCGACGGTGTCCCCATGGGTCTGCCCGCCCTGACCCTCGCCGCGAAGCTCCACACCCGTGCGCGCAACGGTGGCGTGGTCGACGACGGTGACCCGGCGCCTGCCGCCCTGCGAGACGTGGTGCGCGACCTCCCCGATCAAAGCGCGCTCGGGCGGGCACTGCTCGACGTTGTCGCACTCGCACAGGACCGCGGTTGGGATGCCGAGGCTGCGCTGCGGCAGGCCTGCCGGGACTACGTCGACCGCCTGCGGGCGGTGGAGGGCTGTTCGCGCGACCTGGACTAGGCTCCTGCGCCATGGCAGCGATCGAAGACCTCCTAGCCCGCCAGATCCTCGACTCCCGCGGCAACCCGACGGTCGAGGTCGAGATCCTCCTCGACGACGGTGTGACCGCGCGGGCGGCGGTGCCTTCCGGTGCGTCGACCGGCGCCTTCGAAGCGGCCGAGCGCCGCGACGGGGATCCATCCCGCTATCTCGGCAAGGGCGTGCTGCAGGCCGTGGCCGCGGTCGAGGACGAGATCGCGCCGGAGATCGCGGGCATCGATGCGAGCGATCAACGCCTCGTTGACCAGGTGATGATCGACCTCGACGCCACCCCCACGAAGTCGCGCCTCGGCGCGAATGCGATCCTCGGCGTCTCGCTCGCCGTTGCGAAGGCTGCCGCGGTGTCCGCAGACCTGCCGCTCTTCCGATACCTCGGCGGGCCCAACGCCCACGTGCTCCCCGTACCGATGATGAACATCCTGAACGGCGGCGCACACGCCGACACCGACGTCGACATCCAGGAGTTCATGATCGCCCCGATCGGTGCCGCGGACTTCGCCGAGGCGCTGCGCTGGGGTGCCGAGGTCTACCACAGCCTCAAGGCCGTGCTGAAATCGCAAGGTCTCGCCACCGGGCTCGGCGACGAAGGTGGCTTCGCCCCGTCGTTGAGTTCCAACCGCGCCGCCCTCGATCTCATTGCCATCGCGGTCGATGCCGCGGGTCTGCGACTCGGTGACGATGTCGCACTCGCCCTGGATGTCGCCGCGACCGAGTTCCACGCTGATGGCGGATACACCTTCGAGGGATCCACGCGCAGCAGTGCGCAGATGATCGAGTACTACGAGGCCCTCTGCCGCGACTATCCCCTCGTGTCCATCGAGGACCCGCTGAGTGAGGATGACTGGGCAGGGTGGCGCGCAATCACCGACGCGCTCGGCGATCGCGTGCAGTTGGTGGGTGACGACCTGTTCGTGACCAACCCGCAGCGGCTGCAGCGCGGTATCGAGGAGTCGACGGCCAATGCGCTGTTGGTGAAGGTCAACCAGATCGGGACGCTCACCGAGACGCTCGACGCTGTCAGCCTGGCCCACCGCAACGGCTACCGCTGCATGATGAGCCATCGCTCGGGCGAGACGGAGGACACGACGATCGCCGATCTCGCGGTGGCTACCGACTGCGGCCAGATCAAGACGGGTGCTCCCGCGCGGTCGGAACGGGTCGCGAAGTACAACCAGTTGCTGCGCATCGCCGACGAACTCGACGACGCCGGCCGCTACGCCGGCCGCGGTGCATTTCCACGCTTCGCGCGCTGACCGTGCGACCATTGACCACGTGACCGAGGAACCCAGGCGAAAGCGGCCGCGCTTCGCGACCGGTCGTGCCGTCGCCCTCCTCCTTGTCTTCGTCGCTCTCGGTCTCAGTCTCGCCCTGCCGATCCGCGAATGGGTCGTGCAGCGTTCGACGATCGCGTCCCTTGAGGCCGACGTCGCGGCGGCCCAGCAACGAGTCGCCGATCTACAGGTCGCGCAGCAGCGGTGGCAGGATCCGGCGTACGTCGCCGCCCAGGCACGCGAGCGCCTGCACTTCGTGCGGCCGGGTGAGATCGGCTACGTCGTTCTCGGAGCGGACGACAGGCCGCTCGTCGTCACCGACCCCGCAGCCGCGGCCGAGACCCCGTGGTGGTCGACGCTCTGGGAGTCGGTGAATGCGGCCGCAGAGCGATAGCCCCGACGCCATCTCGCCCCGCGATGCCCGCGCGCTCGCCGCGCAACTGCAACGGCCAGCGCGCGGGGTGCGTGCGGTAGCCTTCCGCTGCCCGTGCGGGTTGCCAGCGGTCGTCGAAACCGAGCCGGAACTCCCCGACGGAACGCCGTTCCCCACGACCTTCTACCTGACCTGCCCGCGGGCGTGCTCGGCTGTCGGCACGTTGGAGGGGTCGGGGCTGATGGCGGAGATGACCGCGACACTTGACGACCCCGAGGTGCGCGCACGGTACGAGGCAGCGCACGCCGACTATCTGCGGCGGCGTGGACCCGGGCCGGAGGAGATCCGTGATGTTTCCGCGGGCGGCATGCCCACCCGGGTGAAGTGCCTGCACGCGCTGCTCGGGCACGCCCTCGCAACCGGACCGGGTGTGAACCCTTTTGGTGACCAGGCGCGCGCACTGATCGGTGAGTGGTGGGCGGCCGGACCGTGCGTTGCGGCGGAGGAGTGATCATGCGGGTAGGTGCGATCGACTGCGGCACGAATTCCATCCGGCTCCTTATCGCCGACGGGACATCGGCGGGGCTGGTCGACATCGTCCGCCGTATGGAGATCGTGCGTCTCGGCGAGGGAATCGATCGCACCGGTGAGTTCGCGCCCGATGCTCTCCGGCGCACGCTCACCGCGTGCGAGGACTACGGCCGGCAACTCGCCGAGCACGGTGTCGATCGCGTGCGCTTCATCGCTACCAGCGCTTCGCGCGATGCCCGCAACCGCCAGGAGTTCGTCGACGGTGTTCGTCAACGCATCGGTGTCGAACCCGAGGTCGTGACAGGAACCGAAGAGGCGTACCTGTCGTTCACCGGCGCGGTGCGCGGACTGCCTTCGCCGCCGCCCCCTCCCGTGCTCGTGGTCGACATCGGCGGCGGTTCGACAGAGTTCGTCCGCGGAAGCACCGCGGTCGATCAGGCGGTGTCGGTCAACATCGGCTGCGTGCGCATGACGGAGCGCCACCTCCAGGCTGACCCGCCGGAGCGTGCGGCTGTCGAACGCGTCACGGCGGACATCGATGCGCACATCGCGACCGCGGCTGAGTCCGTGCCGATCACGGGGGCGGCTGCGCTCGTCGGTCTGGCCGGATCCGTGACCACGGTGGCTGCGATCGCACTCGGGCTCACCGAGTACGACCCGCGCGCCCTGCACGGTGCGCGCATCAGCGCCGAGGAGGTTGCGGCGGTCACCGCGGAACTACTGGGGATGACCCGCGAACAGCGGGCCGCCCTGCCGGTCATGCATCCGGGACGGGTCGATGTGATCGGCGCAGGTGCGCTCATCCTGCACCGCATCATGGTGCGTACCAGCGCCCCCGAGGTGATCGTGTCGGAGACCGACATCCTCGACGGCATCGCGTGGAGTCTGTTCGAGCCGAACAGGGCTGGGCCGAACAGGGCTGGGCCGAACAGGGCTGGGCCGAACAGGGCTGGGCCGGGCAGGGCTGGGCCGGGCCGGGGCAGCGGGGACTAGTCGGTCATCGGCAGTGCCCGCGCGGATCACGCAGTACGCTGCGGCCCATGGGTGAGCATGTGGTCGTCGCGGGCGACCTGCCCGGGTACGTCGCCCCCGGCACGAACGGCCGGGCGGTCATCGTGATCCAGGAATGGTGGGGGTTGGTCCCCCACATCGAAAGCGTCGTCGACCGCTTCGCGGCCGCCGGGTACACCGCCCTGGCACCTGACCTCTACCGGGGAGTCAAGACCACCGAACCCGATCACGCGGGCAAATTGATGATGGGACTAAAGGTCGCCGAGGCGGGGGCGGATCTCGCGGCCGCGGCTGACTGGCTCTGCACCCGCCCCGAGGTCCGCGGGTCGGAGGTCGGCGTCGTGGGGTTCTGCATGGGCGGCGGACTGGCGCTGCTCGGCCCGACCGTGTCGCCGCGCATCCGGCGCGCATCCGCGTTCTACCCGGCGATGCCGTGGCCCGACTACGCCCCCGACTGGGCGCGGTACGCGGGCGCGACCGCGGTGATCCAGCAGTGTGAGGCGGACATCCCCTCGACGGGTGCCGCGATCGCGGAGTACGCCGACGCGATCGCCGCCGCCGGTGGCACCGCCGTCATCGAGAACTACCC
>JBILVH010000139.1:0-5227 GCA_044370555.1 Candidatus Nanopelagicales bacterium | reverse complement strand
CCGACGTGTCGATCTTGAAGGAGATCTGCTCACCGACGTCCACGCTCATCGATGTGGCGAAACCTTGGACTGTGCGATCCCCCACGCCCTCGATGTCCCACGTCGAACGCGCCACCCCGGGCTTGGCGTTCTCACAGGCGATGACGTTTCGCGGGGATGCGCACGGGTCCGGTTGGGCCGGGGCTGTCTCCCCTGCCTGTGCGATGCCCGGAGCGCCGAGGAAGGCGGCCACCACCAACGCAGTCGACACCCAGATGCGGCTAGTACGCACCATCGCTCCCCAGCACGGCACGTGCCGTTCGCAGCAGGATGGACAGGTCCAGCCGCAACGACCAGGAGTCGACGTACCGCAGGTCCAAGGCGATGGACTCCTCCGCCGTGAGGTCGGACCTACCGCTGACCTGCCACAACCCGGTTATGCCCGGTGTCACCGACAGGCGACGCCTTGTTGCGGAGTCGTACGTCAGCACCTCCCTGGGCAAGGGCGGTCGCGGTCCGACCAGTGACATCTCGCCCCGGACGACATTGAGCAGTTGCGGCAGCTCATCCAGTGAGAAGCGACGCAACCAGCGCCCGAGCGGAGTCACACGCGGGTCCGCCGGAATCTTGAACAGGTGACCATTGCCGTGAACGTCTAGGTGTGCGATGTCCGCGCGCCGGTCCTCCGCGTCGGCCACCATCGACCGGAACTTCCACATGGTGAACGGGGCCCCGCGCCTACCGATGCGCACCTGTCCATAGAGCGCGGGGCCGGGACTCGTCACTCGCACGGCCGTCGCGATGGCGAGCATCGGAGCCGCTGCAACAGCAAGCGCCGCCATCCCCAGCACACGGTCAGCGACTGACTTCAGGCGGTATTCCCGCCCAGGGCCCAGCCGGCCCACCGGGGTGAGGAGTCGCAGGTGAGGTGCGGTCGCTGGACTAGCCGACGGATCTTGCTCGGGGCTGGCGCTGTGACGCTGCACGGACATGCGCGGGCCGACTCCTCTCACCGGGGAACTTCATCGGTATGCGCGGCGGGTTACCACGTCACACCTGGCCCCGCACGGATTCACGCACCGCGCACATTCCGATACGCGGTGTCGCGACTACCAGCCGTGGATGCAGGTTTGCCGCACGTCACCGGGTGCACAACACATATGTGACGGAGCACCTCACAGCCGCGGTCGTGGGTGCCGGATATTGGGGCCCGAATCTCATCCGCAACTTCGCGTCCTCTCGCGACTGGCGTCTGCGCTGGGTGTGCGACACCAACATCGGTCGCGCGCAAGCGGTCATAGGCGACCACTCCACGGTCCGCGCCACCGACTCGCTTGAGGAGATCCTGAATGACTCGGCGGTGGATGCGGTGGCCATAGCTACCCCGCCAGCCACCCACGCGCCGTTAGCGGAAGCCGCGATCGCCGCCGGAAAGCACGTGCTGGTGGAGAAGCCACTTGCGCAGACCCTGAGCCAGGCGCGGTCGCTGGTGCGGCAGGCCGACCTGGCCGGTGTGATCCTCATGGCCGACCACACGTACTGCTACACGCCGAGCGTTGAATACATCCGCGAGGCACTTCGTACCGGCGAACTCGGGCGGCTACTCTTCTACGACTCGGTACGCATCAACCTCGGGCTCGTGCAGACCGAGGCTGATGTCCTCTGGGATCTCGCACCGCACGACCTCGCGATCCTCGACTACGTCCTGCCGGAGAAGATGGCGCCGACCGCGGTGTCCGCCACCGGAGTGGATCCGATCGGTGCCGGGGTGGCCTGTGTCGCCCACGTCACGCTGCACCTGCCGGAGGAGTCCCTTGCACACATCCACGTCAACTGGTTGAGCCCGACCAAGGTGCGCACGACCATCCTCGGGGGCTCCGATCGAACGCTCGTGTGGGATGACCTCACCCCCGGGCAGCGAATCAACATCTACGAACGCGGCGTGGACCTCGAATGGCGGGACGATCTCAACCTCGAACAGCGCAGTCTGGCGTCGGTCTCCTACCGCTCCGGGCCGCTGATCGCCCCTGCGCTCGCGGAGACCGAGGCGCTATCTGCCCTGGTCTCCGACTTCGCGCACTCGGTGCGCACAGGGAGGCCACCGCGCAGTGACGGCCGATCGGCGCTGCGGATCCTGCACATCCTCGAAGCCGCAAGCCGGAGCATGCGCTTCGACGGTGCGGTTGTCCCACTCGGAGGTTGTGAATGACGGACCCATCATTGAGCGGTCGCTCCTTCGCCGTCACCGGCGGGGCGGGCACCATCGGCAGCCACGTCGTGGAGCAGTTGCTCACCGCCGGAGCACGACGTGTGGCCGTGATCGACACCCTGGAACGCGGTCGTCGGGAGAATCTGCCGGTCGATTCCCGCGTCACACTCGTTGATGCTGACATTCGTGACGAGGCAGCACTCGCGGCGACCCTGCGCGGCGCGGACACCGTGTTCCACCTAGCAGCCCTGCGTATCACGCAGTGTGCGTCGGAGCCAAGACGGGCACACGACGTCCTCGCGACCGGCACGCTGGACGTCGCCCTAGCGGCGCTGGAGCACGGAGTGCGCCGACTCGTCTTCTCGTCCTCCGCTTCGGTGTACGGCCAGGCGAGTACCTTTCCCACCGCCGAGACCCATCACCCTTGGGCGAATGACACCATCTACGGAGCCGCCAAGGCCTACGGCGAGGGCGTACTCCGCGCCCTCCATTCGACGCACGGCCTCGACTACGTCGCCCTGCGCTACTTCAATGTGATCGGACCTCGGATGGACGCGCACGGCAAGTACACCGAGGTGCTGATCCGGTGGATGGAGCGGGTCGCCATCGGGGAACCACCCGTCATCCTCGGCGATGGCACCCAGACTATGGACTTCGTCGACGTACGCGATGTCGCGCGCGCAAACCTAGCCGCCGCATGCGCCGATGTGACCGATCGCGTCTACAACATCGCGACCGGCCAAGAGACCTCTCTCGCGGAGTTGGCCACACTCCTCGCGACCGCCATGGACCGACCGGACCTGCGGCCGACATTCGGGCCGGAGCGGACCGTCAACGCCGTTCGGCGCAGACTCGCCGCCACAGATCTCGCGCGGACCGAACTCGGGTTCAGCGCCGAGATCCCGCTCAAGCGGACCCTCGCAGATCTCGTCGCGTGGTGGCGGTCAACCGTCGACGTCGGCGAGGCGCGGGAAGAGGGCCGCACCCTTCGTCACGCGCGTGCCGGGCGGTAGCAGACCCCACCTGCCCGCATCGGCGACGCGCTGCTCACCAATCGGCCCGAGCGCCGACGCCGCACCCACCTGGTCCCAGAGGGCCGTCGTTGCCTGGGGCATGAGCGCATGGTGCAGTACCGCGATCGCCCGGAGCGCCTCGCAGAGGGTGTAGAGAACGGAGTCCAGCCTCTCCGCGAGGTCGGGATCCTTCGCGAGGACCCACGGCTCCTGCTCGGTGACGTACCTGTTCACGACCTCGATGAACCCGACGACTTCGGCGATGCCAGTGGAGAAGTCGAGTGCGAGGTAGGCCGCATCCGCTGCAGCAGCACACGCGGTGAGCCGCTCTCGGATCGCGACCTCCGCGTCGCTCTCGGCACCGGGCACCGGCACGATTCCGTCGCGGTAGCGCTCGACCATCGCGGTCGCGCGTGATGCAAGGTTGCCGAGGCCGTTCGCGAGCTCACTCGTGTATCGCGCACTCATGTCCTCCCACGAGAACGACCCGTCACTGCCGAACGCGATCGCACGCAGGAAGTAGTAGCGGAAGGCATCCGAGCCGAAATGATCGATGATCGAGGCTGGCGAGATCCCGGTGAGCCTGCTCTTGCTCATCTTCTCGCCGCCGACGAGCAACCATCCGTGAGCGAACACCTTGCGCGGCAACGGGAGCCCGGCCGCCATCAGCATCGCGGGCCAGTAGACCGCGTGGAATCTCAGGATGTCCTTGCCGACGAGTTGCACGTCGGCCGGCCACAGCTCGTCGAAGCGTCGTACCTCTGCCTCACTACCGCCATATCCCGCGGCCGTGATGTAGTTCAGCAGCGCGTCGAACCAGACGTAGACGACCTGGTCCGGTTGCCAGGGCAGTGGGATCCCCCACGACACGCTGCTGCGCGACATGGAGATGTCGGTCAGGCCTTGCCGCAGGAACGCCATGACCTCGTTGTACGCACTCGCCGGAGCAACGGCGTCAGGACTCGCCTCGTAGTGCGCGATGAGTGCGTCCTGGAAGGCCGAGAGACGGAAGAACCAATTAGCTTCGGCGAGCATCTCCACCGGCCTCGCGTGGACCGGACACAGGCCGGGGCCACCTGCCTCGCCGGGCAACAGATCGCCCGGCAGCTTGAACTCCTCGCAGCCCACGCAGTACGGCCCCTCGTACGACCCTTCGTAGACGTGTCCGCGCTCGCGCAGGACCTCCCAGAAGTGCTGCACGCCCGCGCGATGCCGCGGCGATGTCGTCCGGATGAAGTCGTCATTGGCCGCATCGATGGTTCGGAGGACTGGCTGCCACGCCTCCGCCACCAGGCGGTCACACCACTCCTGGGGCGTGACGCCGCCGTCGTGCGCAGCCCGCTGCACCTTGGTCCCGTGCTCGTCGACCCCGGTCAGGTACCACACTGACTCACCGCGCATGCGATGCCAGCGCGTGAGCACATCGCCCACAGTCGTGGTGTAGGCGTGCCCGATGTGCGGCGCGTCGTTCACGTAGTAGATGGGGGTCGTGACGTAGAACGCCTGACCGTCGGGAACGCGGGACATGTCGACGATCCTAGAGGGGGCGCTTAGCTGCCACGATCGCGTCGTAGAGCCGCCGCCGTGGGATCCCTGCCTCGGCCGCCACCTCGGCCAGCGCCGCACGCCGGTCCGCACCGGCCGCGACCCGCTGAGCAACTAGGTCGACGAGAGCCGCGAGGTCCATGTCGGCCGCATCACTCGCACGCCAACCGGATACGACCACGGTGACTTCACCGCGCACCTCTCCGAGTGATTCCGCGAGGTCGCACAGGTCGCCGCGGATCACCTCCTCGTAGGTCTTGGTCAACTCGCGGCACACTGCGATCTGCCGAGATCCGAAGACCTCCGCGAGGTCGCGCAGCATCGCGTGCACCCGGTGCGGGGCCTCGAAGAAGACCAGCGTCCGCTGCTCACGGGCTAGCTCGCGCAACCGAGACATGCGTTCACCGGATCTACGCGGCAGGAACCCTTCGAAGCAAAAGCGGTCGACGGGCAGCCCGGACACGACGAGTGCGGCAAGCAC
>JBILVH010000137.1:0-5246 GCA_044370555.1 Candidatus Nanopelagicales bacterium | reverse complement strand
GAATGCGCGTTCATCGCCCGGCGTGACATAGCGCGCCGCCACACCGGCTGATGCGCGCGTCTCCGGCAGGTCGAACGTCACGATGGGCAGGGCGTACGCCATGTACTCCATCGTCTTGTTCATCGTCGACAGGTCGTTCAGCGGACTCGATGGGTCCGGCCCGAGCCCGATGGTGGCCGCCGACAGGACCTCCCCCAACGTCCGCGCATCCACTCGGCCCGTGAAGGTGACGTCGTTGGTGAGTTTGAGCTCCTCCGCGAGATCACGCATCGACTCCAGGCTGTCGCCGAATCCCATCAGGACAGCATGGGCATCCACGCGACCGAAATCGTGGAAGAGGATCGCGAGTGATCGCAGCAGCACGTCGATGCCGTCTTGGGGTCCCATGATCCCGACGTACGCCAGCAGGTGCTTGCCCTCCGGCACCTCCAGGGCCGGAACCGCGCGGGCGAGCGGCCGCATGCGTCGCGTATCCGGACCAGACCTGACAACCGTGACCTCGTCGACCCGCCTGCCACCACGGCGCATGGCGATGTCGGCGTACGACGTATTCGTGGACAGCACGTGGTCAGCACCGCGCAACGTGCGCCGCTCCAGCCACCGCAAGCCCCGCAATTGGATGCGTGCGGCGATCGACTCAGGTGCACCGAACCGCGAGAGGAACAGTTCTGGGTTCAGGTCGTGATGGTCGAAGACGAACCGTACGCCGAACGGCTTGAACAGGCGGGCCAGCGCCCAGTAGGTGTCGGGTGGGTTGCAGGCCTGGATGACATCGAACCGTTCGCGACGCCAGATTCGCAGTGCACGTGAGGCTGTGGCTGCCCAGCAGTAGGCGAACTCGCGCGCGAACCCCACCGCGGACTCCGCATCCGGCGGCGGCGGGTAGCGATGGATACGCACACCGTCGAGGACCTCCTCGGCGGACTCACCCGGACCCATCGGGCAGATGACCGACACCCGATAGCCGGCATCGTGGAGCGCCCGGCACTCCAGCCACACCCGCCGATCCAGGGGTACGGAAAGGTTCTGCACGATGACGAGGACGTGCGGTGCCACAGCCTGCACCTACCCGCGAATGCTGGTGCGGAAACGATGGGTGCCACGCCCGGCTACGCGTTTGGCACGCAGAGCACCCGGACACGATGCGCATGTGCCCTCCGTGGTCGACACCGTCCGCCGCATCACCCTCGACCCGTCGGGACCATCCGTCGGACGCTGGCTGCGCTCCCGAAGGGCCGACCTCCTCCTGGCGGCCTTCCCGGACCTCGCGGACCTCCATGTCATCGACCTCGGCGGCAGATCGGGTACCTGGCTCGACCTCCCGGTGCACCCTCGCAGCGTCACGCTGGTCAACCTCGAAGACACTGGCGACTCCGAATCCGCCGACTCCTCATCCAGCTCGTCCGCACCCTGGATCACCGCAGTCCAAGCCGATGTGTGTGCCCTTCCGGCCGACTTGGCAACGCGACGCTGGGACCTCGCATTCTCAAACTCGGTCATCGAGCATCTCGGTGGGCATGCACGTCGGGTTGACTTCGTCGACACCGCCTCCAGCATCGCGGAGCGCCTCTGGATCCAGACGCCCTACCGCTACTTCCCGCTCGAACCGCACTGGCTCTTTCCAGGGATGCAGTTCCTCCCCGACCGGTCGCGTGCCACGATCGCCGCGCGCTGGCCGCTGGCCTGGTCCAGACCGGAGGGCCGCGACGCGGTCGGCCAGGTACTCGACGTCGAACTGCTCTCCGTCACGGCGTTGCGCTACTACCTGCCGGACGCGACGATCCTGCGGGAGCGGGTGCTCGGGCTGCCGAAATCCCTGATCGCGGTGCGCGGATCCGCCACAGTGCTCCCACGCACCCGATGAGAACGGCAAGGAGACCGGTCGCCATCGGGAAACTGAGCAGATCGAAGAACGCCGCCGACACCGCAAGGGTTCCGACACCCGCCGCGAGAGCACCCGCAAGGTCGGCGTCCGGCCGATCACCGCTCGCGAGCATCCGACCGCGGAGCAGGTAGGCGATCAAAGTCGCCCCGACCAGCAGCGCTAGCAACGCCAGCAAACCGACCACTCCGGAGTCGACTAGGGTCAGGAGGTACTGGTTGTCGAGGATGAGGTAGCGGCCCGGTAGGAACGTCCCGGGGCCGCGTCCGATCAGCGGGCTCTGCGCAACATACGGCACGACATCCTCATAGTCGCTCACCCTGGTCTGGGTGCTGACGTCGGCGCTGACCCCGGTGAAGAGTTCCCCGATGCTCGCGAGCAAGCCCGACGACACCGTGTCGATCACCAGCGCTGCCCCGAAGAGGAATGCAAGCGCGATTCCGCGCTGCCACCAACGCCATACCGGCATCATCAGCAGCACGACGACGCCGGCGCAGACGATGGCCGATCGTGACCCGGACACGGGGATCGCGAGCGCGATGACCGCGGTCGGGAGCCACATGGCGCGCTCGCGGAAGGCGAAATGGAGAGCCGGAGCGAGCATTGCGGCGAGCACGACTCCGAACTCGATGGGGTGGGTCGCCATGGCCTGGATCCGATCGACCCCGAGGCGTTCCTGCACCGCGCCGACGTCGTCGTAGGTGATCCGGAACCCGGGGATCCGGATCCACTCCGCGAGGGCGAAGCCGGTAACGAACTGGACCAGGCCCGCAAGGGCCAACCCAGCGGCTAGCCACACCATGACCCGTAGGAGCCGTTCGACGGCGGCGATCGATCGGAAACCATCGGCGATGAAGAGGATCGCGCCCGCGAAGGCCGCGGTCACAAGCATTGCCCGATCACCCGCGCGCACTTCGTCGGGCAACAGGCCCGTGGACTGCCCGACTGCGTAGGCAATCAGCGTGGCCAACACGTAGACCGACAGCAGGAGCGTGATCGGATTCAGACCGGAACGGTGGGTATCCGCGAACCGCTGGCCTACCCATAGGAGCAACAGCACGATCCCCACGAGGACGGCGGGAGTCGCGGAACCACCGAGTGGGCCGAATGCCAGCCGCGTGGGCACCAGCAACAGGACGCACACGTACGCCACACTGAGAATCCTGGTCTCCAGGGACGTGGCCTCCGCCGACTTGGTACCCAACGACGTCATGCGCATCAGGTGCGCTGGACCTCGACGCCCGCGTCCTCGCTGCCCTTTTCCACCTCATCCGTCATGTCCGGCCGGCGACGTCGCAAGGCATCGGTGGCGAACGCGACGAGCACGGTCGCAACCACGCCGAGTAGGAAGGTGGCCCCTGCGGTGCGCAGCCTGCTCCCGAGTTGCTGCTGCGCCGGGGTTGGAGCCTCGACGATCGAGATCGTGACGAAGCGACTCGGGGCCGCCCCCGCACGTACCTGCCTCTCCTGGAGCTCGGTCGTCAGCGCGTCAAGCACCGCGGTGGAGGTCCCGGTGGCGACCACTGGCGACTCATCGCGGGCGTCTATGAGCAGGACCGCCGAGCCCGGGCTCGCGGGTGAAATGACGAACTCCCCGGTGGCACCCTCGGCTGCCAACCGGTCCTTCATCTCCCGCGCCGTGAGGACGGTGGCCATCACATCGGCTGTTGCGGACACCGAGTAGGTCAGTTCGAGGTACGGGTTACTGCGCACCTCCTGCTCACCACTCGGCAGGGGTACGAGAACGCTCGGCGGCAGCAGCAGCGCCTGTGCCGTCGACTGGTAGACGGGGGCGGTGCGCATGAACACCCACGCAGTCAGGCCCAGGGATATGAGGAGTCCGAGCAGGACGATGGGCCATCGACGCAGTAGGACAACCACGCGCACTCCCGTTCCGATGCATGCCGTGAGGAATCGAATACGTTCGTCCTACCCCGTTGAAAGTAACAACTTCACGGGTCAAGGTCGATATGTGACTCAGGCGCTTCGCACAGCCACGACTGCATTACACGCAGTGGTCGTGACCTTCAACAGCGAGGACGACATCGGCGCATGTCTTGCATCGTTCGCCGCCGCATCCCTCGACCGTCCCATCCAGATCACCGTCGTAGACAATGCCTCGCAGGATGGCACGGTCGCGGTTGCGGCCGACGCTGCGAAGGAGCACGGGCTCCCGTGCAACCTCGTGGAACTGCCGAACAACATCGGCTACGCGGGAGCGATCAACACCGCACTGCGTCAGATACCCCTCGCAGCAGATGTGATCGTCTCCAACGCGGACATCATGCTGACATCCGACTGCCTAGCGCACTTGGTCTCTGCTGCCGAGGCGGATGTCGCGATGGTGGTCCCACGCCTGACGACTCCAACCGGACGCACGCTTCCCACCCTGCGACGAACCCCGACAGCGGCCACCATGTGGCGGGAGGCCCTACTCGGCGGACGCCGGGCGCGGGGCGAGGTGGTCGCCGTCGGCCCGGACTATGCGCGTCCGCACGACTGCGAGTGGGCGAGTGGCGCTCTCATCCTGATCACCGGCACCTGCCGGGCCGCGATGCCCTACTGGGACGAGACGTACTTCCTCTACTCCGAGGAGACCGAAGCGATGCTGCGCGCGCGCGATCTGGGTATGCGCATCAGGTACGAGCCGGCCGCGCGCGCGATCCACCGAGAGGGCGATCTTGAGCGCGATCCGTCACTGTGGCGACTTCAGGTGCGCAACCGTCTCGCCCTCTTCCGCAGGCGCAACGGTGTGATGCGCAGTCTTGCCTTCCACGGTGGACTGGTCATGAACGAAGCGATCCGAGCGCCCCGCCACTCCCTCCATCGCGCCGGGCTGAGTGCCGCTCTGCGGCCGGGGTCGGTCAGGCACGCGGGCCCGGCCGGAGTTGTCTGCTTCGCTGCTGTCGACTGGTGGTACCACAACCGGGCGCACAGCGACCTCGCCCTTGCCCGAGCCATCGCCCTGCGTCGCCCCACGGTCATCGTCAACAGCATCGGTCTGCGGATCCCCACCCCGCAGCGCAGCGCGGGAAGTACACGTCGGATCGCGCGGAAGGTAGCCAGTCTTCTGCACTTCGTCCGCAGGGTCGACGACTCCCGACCGCTGCTGGCCGTGATGACCGCCATGGCCGTTCCCGGCGTCGCGGCCCTCCGCAGCGCCTCAGGCCGCCTCATCGCGTGGCAGGTTCGCGCTGTGACCGGTTGGTTCCTGATGGGTGTACCGCACATCCTGATTACAATCCCCACGGCCGTGGATGTCCTGCCGCACCTGCCACGCCGGTCGCTGACCTACAACCGGTCGGACCTGCACTCGTCCTTTCCCGAGGTGAACGGGCAGCTGATCGCAGGAATGGAGCGCGGC
>JBILVH010000008.1:0-17781 GCA_044370555.1 Candidatus Nanopelagicales bacterium | reverse complement strand
AACGGCGGTGCACTCCGCGTTGCTCATGGGTCGTATCCGCATCTTTATAGTTTCGGGCACCGCGCCGATTCGACGCGCCATGATTCGGCAACCTCGTCCCATGGCGCCGTCTGGCAATGCAAGGATGACGGGCGTCACCGAGGGGTTCGGGCCGACGTCCGCCGGAAGGGGAGCCATGTCAACGGGATCCGAGACCGAATCGGCTATCCGGCCGTGGTCGACCAAGTCGCCCCAGCGCTGGGTCTTCACTGCCATCGCCATCGTTCTTGCCGTCGCCGTGGTTGTCACCGGTGTTTCGTACCTGCGCCAAGGTATCGGGGGTGTCGTGCCCGTTCTAATGGTGGCCGTCGCACCGGTCCTCGGTGTGATCTACACGTGGTACTTCGGCTTCAAGAAGTGGTGACCTCGTCCCGCGTGAGCGGGCGCGGCTGCGCCAGGGTCGACTTCGACAGTTTGCGGCCGTTTGCGTCGCATACGAGTGGATGATGGACGTAGGTCGCCGTCGCGACACCCCGCAAGCCCATCCGCTCCGCAAGGTGCACATGGAGTGCGCTTGACGGGAGCAGGTCCTCGCCGCGGATGATGTGCGTGATGCCGAGGGCTTCATCCTCTATCACGGTCACTAGGTGGTAGGCGGGTAGGTCATCGCGGCGCCAGAGGATGACATCTCCGAGTTCCTCCGCAAGGTCAATCGCACGGCCGGCCATGGGAACGGTCGTGCCCCGGGGAATGTGCAGCCGGACCGCCGTCTCGCCGGTGACCAGGGGCAGATCAAGGCTCCGGCACCCACCGGGGCAACCGCCCGTTGCGCGACCTGCTTGCGTCCGGCTGCATGCGCAGACGTACAAGTGTGGTGCCAGCCCGTCGTTGGCCAGGGCGGATCGGTACCGCTCGGTTCGAGCAGCCTGCGACCACCGGGCCGCGAAGTCGCCGCAGTCACGCGGACCGAATGACCAGGAGATCTGCATGAGGTCGAGGATGCGGAAGATGTCGGCAACGTATTCCGGGCGGCTACGAGCAGCATCGGCGTCATCGATACGCAGCCCCAGTTCCAGATCGTTAGCGCGGGCGAATTCGGCCGTGACGGCGAAGTTGGCGATGTTGCCGCGGTGCAGGAACCCGCTCGGGGTCGGGGCAAGCCGCGTGCGCACCGCTGCAGGCTACGTGAGTCCGCCGAGCGCCCAAGGGACCACAGGCGAAGTCGCTCAAGCCAGGTGTGTCCGAGGGGGGACTTGAACCCCCATGCCCTTGCGGGCACTAGCACCTCAAGCTAGCGCGTCTGCCTATTCCGCCACCCGGACGTGGTGTGCGGTAAGAATACAGGCGGCAGGTAAGTCCCGTGATCCGCGTCCGGCAGAGGAGGATCGCCCCATGACCCAGCAACCCGGCCCGCGCGACGAGGTAGTGGGCATCCTCCAGGACTTGATCCGTATCGATTCAACCAACGACGGCACGCCGGAGACCGTGGGCGAGGCCGAGTGCGCCGAGTACGTTCAGGCGCGGTTCGCGGAGGTAGGCCTGGACTCGGAGCGCATCAGCACCAGTGCGCCGCATCGCCAGGCAGTCGTACTACGGATCCCGGGACGCAACGCGGAGCGACCGGCCCTGCTCGTTCACGGTCACCTAGATGTGGTGCCGGCAGATCCCCGCACCTGGACGGTCGACCCGTTCGGCGGTGAGATCGCCGACGGGATGGTCTGGGGCCGAGGTGCGGTCGACATGAAGGACACCGACGCGGTCATCATCTCGGTCGTCAGGCATTGGGCGCGCGCAGGGATACAGCCGGAGCGTGACGTTGTTGTCGTTTTCACCCCCGATGAAGAAGCGGGGAGTAGGCACGGAGCAACGTGGTTGGTGCACAACCGACCCGAGATCTTCCACGGGGTCACCGAGGCGATCGGTGAAGTGGGTGGTTTCTCCGTGAGTCTCAGTGAACAGCGGCGTCTCTATCTGATACAGACGGCGGAGCGCGGTTACGCCTGGCTCCGTCTGGTGGCCCAGGGTCGGGCGGGCCATGGCTCGCTCCTGCGCGAGGACAATGTCGTGACGGAGATCTCCGAGGCGGTAGCCAAGGTCGGGCGTCATCGATTTGACGTCGAAATGACCCCGACTGTGCGGCGCATGATCGGCGAAGTCGCCGATATTCTCGAGATCCAAGGCGATGAGCAGGTCCGAGCAGAGGGGGTGTGCGCCGCTCTCGGCACCTTCGTGTCGTCTGCGCTGCGCAACACGGCGAACCCGACCGTCCTGCGCGCCGGCTACAAGCACAACGTGATCCCTGAGCGCGCGGAAGCCCTGATCGACGGTCGCGTCGTGCCCGGCCGCGAGGACGACTTCCTGAAGGCCATTGCGGACCTCGTCGGCCCGGATATCGAGATCGTTCCCGACCATGTCGAGCCCGGGTACGAGTCCCCGATCGACACCCCGCTGGTGAAGCGGATGGCCGAGTCACTCGTGGCGTACGACCCCGGCGCCGTGGCGGTGCCCTACCAGCTGCCGGCTGGCACCGATGCGAAGTCGTTCCGGCGGATCGGGATCGAGTGCTACGGGTTCGCGCCACTGCGGTTGCCCGCAGACCTGAATTTCGCGGCGATGTTCCACGGCGTTGACGAGCGGGTGCCGATCGAGTCGCTGCATTTCAGCGTGGACGTCTTCGACCACTTCCTGCGCGGGGCGTGAGCCTCACGCAGGCAGGTAGCCCTCAGCGTTGGTTCCACCCGTGCTCGGGATAACCGAGGGCCGGGGCGGACACGTCGTCGAGAGCCTGTGCGATCTCGTCGGGCAGTTCAAGGTCCTCGCTCGCTAGGGCGATCTGCACCTGTTCGACGGTCCGCGCGCCGACGATCGGGGCCACAACGCCCGGGCGGTCGCGCACCCAGGACAGCGCGACCTCCGTCGGGGATACGCCCAGTCCTTCGGCGGCCAGACATACCCCATCGACGACCCGGCGGTAGCGCTCCTCTAGATAGTGTGCGACGAACGGTCGGAAGAACTCCGAGGTTGCCCTGGAGTCCGGTGGGCTCGTGTGGCGGTACTTCCCCGTCAGAACACCGCGACCCAGCGGTGACCAGGGGAGGATCCCGACCCCGTAGGACAGGCACGCGGGGACGACCTCGCGCTCGATCCCGCGTTGGAGCAGGCTGTACTCCATCTGGGTCGTCGCTATCGGTGCGGCCGGTGCGCAATCGCGTTGACGTTGTGCGGCGGCGGCGGTCTGCCATCCGCTGTAGTTCGAGACGCCCGCGTAACGCACCCGGCCGCTGGACACGGCGTACTCGACGGCGGCGAGGGTCTCCTCCAGGGGGGTCGCGCCGTCCCAGGCATGCAACTGCCAGAGGTCGACGTATTCGACGCCGAGTCGTGTCAGGGATGCATCGAGCGCGGCAAGGATGTGGCGGCGACTTGCGTCGAACCGTCGCGGTGCACCGGGGCGGGAGACGGCTTTGGTCGCGATCACCACGTCGCGCATGAGCGCGGGTTCAGCGGCCCGGATCTGCCCCAGGATCGACTCGCTTGCACCGTCGGCGTACACGTCGGCCGTGTCTACGAGAGTTCCGCCGCCCGCGACGAAGGTGCGCACCTGCTCGTGCGCGTCCTCAGGGCTCGTGCCGCGACCCCAGGTCATCGTCCCGAGCGCCAGGCGGCCCACGTGTAGGCCGGTCGGTCCGAGGGGGCGCTGCTCCACGCGGTGAACCTATCGCGCTCCTGGGCCTGCGGGCGGGTATGTTCACGTGCACGACATTGGAGGCGGAATGCGACTCGGGCTCAATCTCGGCTACTGGGGTGCCGGCAACGACGCGGACAACCTTGCGCTCGCCCAGGAGGCGGACCGCCTCGGCTACAGCGTGGTGTGGGCCGCCGAGGCGTACGGGTCGGATGCCGCAACGGTCCTCGCGTGGGTGGCCGCGCAGACGCAACGCGTCGACGTCGGGTCCGCGATCTTCCAGATCCCAGGGCGCACGCCGGCGAACACCGCGATGACTGCGGCCACCCTCGACACGTTGTCCGGGGGGCGCTTCCGGCTGGGGCTCGGTGTCTCGGGTCCGCAGGTCTCGGAGGGGTGGCACGGGGTGCGCTTCGACAAGCCGCTGGCGAGGACGCGCGAGTACATCGCCATCGTGCGCAAGGCGCTCGCGCGTGAGCGCCTCACCTTCGAGGGTGAGTTCTTCACGCTGCCCTTGCCGGACGGTCCGGGGAAGGCGCTCACGCTGACGGTGCACCCGGTGCGCGAACGAATCCCGATCTACCTGGCTGCGGTGGGTCCGAAGAACCTCCAACTCGCCGGTGAGATCGCCGACGGCTGGCTCGCGATCTTCTTCGATCCCGAAAGTGCCGAAGACCTCCTTGGCGATGTGCGTACCGGCCGTGAGCGCGCCGGCCTGGACATGGCCAGCTTCGACGTGGTGCCGACGGTCCCGGTGGTCATGGGGGATGACGTGGAGGCGTGCGCCGGACCCGTGCGGGCGTACTCGGCCCTGTACATCGGGGGGATGGGCAGTCGCGAGCAGAACTTCTACAACCGACTTGCCGTACGGATGGGTTATGAGGAGGCGGCGACGCAGATCCAGGACCGCTACCTCGCCAAGGATTACGCGGGGGCGGCCGCAGCGGTACCCGTGGACTTCATCGATCGCACCGCCCTGATCGGGCCGCGGGGGCGGATCCGCGAGCGCCTCGGTGCGTACGCCGCCGCCGGAGTCACGACGCTGACGGTGGCGGTCTACGCGGGCGACCTCGACGAGCGGCTACGCACGGTGCGGGCCATGGCCGAGATCCTGGACGAATCCGGACTCGCGTGACCTGGTTCGAAGCACTCGTCCTCGGTGTCATCCAGGGACTGACCGAGTTCCTCCCCATCTCGTCCAGCGGGCACGTGCTGATCGCATCGCAGATCTTCGGGTGGTCGGACCCGGGTGCAGCGTTCACGGCGGTGATGCAGATCGGCACCGAGGCTGCGGTGATCATCTACTTCCGCCGCGATATCGCTCGAATCGCCGTGGCGTGCTGGCGTTCGCTCCGGTCGGCCGACGCACGCGGCACCGCCGATGCCCGGATCGGTTGGCTCGTGATCATCGGGTCGCTGCCCATCGGCGTACTCGGTGTTGTGTTCACGCGTCAGATCGAGACGGTCGCTCGAAATCTGTGGCTGGTGGCGATCATGTTGATCGTCTTCGGTGTCCTACTCGGCGTCGCCGATCGCATCGGCCGGCGCATCCGCCCGATCGATTCCCTCACCTGGCGCAACGGGGTCGTGCTCGGCTTCGCCCAGGCGCTCGCTCTCATCCCGGGGGTGTCCCGATCCGGCGCGACGATCACCGGCGGGCTCCTGCTCGGTCTCACCCGCGAGGCTGCGACCCGGTACGCCTTCCTGCTTGCGATACCGGCTGTCCTGGCCTCGGGGCTCTACGAGGCCACCAAGATCGGGGACGGCCCGGCGCCCGAATGGGGACCGACGTTGGTGGCTACGGCGATCGCTTTCGTGATCGGGTACGCCGTCATCGCCTGGCTCCTGCGCTATCTGCGGACCGGGAGCTACCTACCCTTCGTGCTCTACCGCGTCGCTCTCGGATCGCTCGTGCTCGTGCTGCTCGGTCTCGGAGTCCTGACGGGACCCTAGGGCGACCCGGGACGCGAACGTCAGAGCCAGCCGGACCGCTTGAATGCGCGGTAGAGCAGCAGACACACGGTCAGCATGAGGAGCAGCACGGCTGGGTAGCCGAGTGACCAGTGCAATTCGGGCATGTCGTCGAAGTTCATGCCGTAGATGCCAGCGATCATCGTGGGCACCGCGGCGATCGCCACCCACGCGGAGATCTTGCGCATATCCCGATTCTGTTGCAGGTCCTGAAGGGCGGTGCTCGCCATGAGCATCGATAGGAGGATGGTGTCGAATCCATCGACCGCATCGGCTGCGCGCAGCATATGGTCCGCAACATCGGCGAAGTAGGGCCGCAGCTCGACGGGGACATCCAGGATGTGATCCATGGCGAGTTCATGCGCTACGGGAATCAGCGGGTGTAGGGAGCGCCTGAGTTCGAGGTTCTGCCGATTCAGTTGATAGATCCGGGCCGCTGCGCCGGATCCGCCCGGACTGAACACGTCCGACTCGATTTCCTCGACATCGGCTTGCATCGAGTCGGTGACGTCGAGGTAGGCATCGGTCAGTTCATCTGCGACGAGGTACAGCAGGGCGGAGGGGCCGAGTCTGGCAAGCTCAGGTGCTGCGCGCAGGCGCTCTACGGCGCGTGCGCATTCGTCGTGGCCGCCCGTGCGGACCATGACCGCTATCCCGTGCCGCGTGATGACGCTGACCTGCGCGACGCGAAGCTCGGCCTCGACCTCACGCCAGTGGATCGACTTCATCAGGAGGAATACCCGGTGTCCTTCGATATCGATCTTGGCCCGCTGCTTGGGGTTAGCGGCATCCTCGAGGTGCAGGGGGTCGAGATCGAGTTCGCGGGCCAGCCGTGCGATCTCCCCGGGGGTCGGGTCGATCACATCCACCACGGTGAAGTTCCCGGCAGCCTCGGCAGTGGCCCGGCGGCCTACCCCGGCCAGGTCAAGGTCCAGGTCCCCGGGCGCCGCAGCGGTGTCCGGGGGCGGACTCTCGGCCGCGCCATCCACGAACCGTGCGAGCAGGGTGACCATGTCCGAATTGTGCCCCCCGGCGGTCTACCCTGACGGGATGGCGACCGTGTTGCTCATCCGGCACGGCCGGTCGAGCGCCAACACGTCGGGCGTGCTCGCCGGGCGGACACCTGGAGTTCACCTCGACGATGTGGGCGAGCGGCAGGTCGGTGATCTTGGGATGAGGCTCGCGCGCGTCCCACTCGACTGTGTCGTCACAAGCCCGCTCGAGCGGACCCGGCAGACCGCGGCGGCGATCGTCGCAGCGCGCGACCCGGCGCCTGCAGTGCATATCGACGACCGGCTCGTGGAGTGCGGCTACGGCGACTGGACGGGTCGGGAACTCAAGGTCCTCGCCAAGGAGGCCCTCTGGAAGACCGTCCAGAGTCACCCGAGCGCCGTGGTCTTCCCCGGAGGGGAGGCCATGCTCGCGATGCAGCAGCGGGCGGTCAGTTCAGTGCGCGCGTGGAACGCAGAGGTCGGAGACAAGGGCGTCTACGCGGTCGTGAGCCACGGTGACGTGATCAAGGCGGTGCTCGCCGATGCGCTGGGCATGCACCTCGACCACTTCCAGCGGATCGTCGTCGACCCGTCTTCGGTGTCCATCGTCACGTACGGCGCCACGCGCCCCTTCGTTCACCGCGTGAATGACACATCCGGAGCATTCGATGACTTCGTGAAGCCTCGTCGGAAGCCATCGACGGACGCGCCGGTCGGCGGCGGTGCGGGCCCTGTGCGATCCCGTCGACGCGGGTAAGGTCGAATCGTGGCGGAGATCGTCGAGTTCGACCGACCGGAGCGTTTCGTGGTCGGCACGGTCGGTCAACCGGGGGAGCGCGAATTCTTCCTGCAGGCGCGGGACCCGCGCCGGTTGGTGTCAGTCCGCGTCGAGAAGGACCAGGTCGCAGTCCTGGCCGATCGGCTGACCGACCTGCTGGACGAGGTGCTGGAGGTGACCGATGGCGCAGCGAATATCCCGGTCGAGGCGCCGGTCAGCCTCGACATCGCTGGGCTCGATGTGCCGATCGAGCCCGTCTTCCGGGTCGGCACGATGGCGCTTGCCTGGGATGCGGACGACGACACGGTGGTGGTCGAGGTGCACGACGTCGAGGACGAGTCAGGTGGGCTCCTGCGCGTGCGGCTCAGCGGGGGACAGGCCCGATCCTTCGTGGAGCGCACCCGTCAGGTCGTGGCGGCGGGTCGTCCGCCGTGCCCCTTCTGCGCCTTGCCGCTGGACCCACAGGGACATATCTGCCCGCGGGCGAACGGCTACAGACGTCGGGCATGAGCGGCGAAGGCGGCCCCTTGGTCAGCGCGGCCGAGGTCGAGCAGGTGCTCGCGCACGGCACTGTTGAGATCGTCGGGCGGATGGTGGACGCCTCCAACGCCACGCTGAAGGCTGTCGCCGAGCTCGATGGGTTGACGCTGGACTGCATCTACAAGCCACGTGATGGCGAGCGACCGCTGTGGGATTTCGCGACCGGCACACTCGGGCGTCGCGAGGTTGCGACATTCGAGATCTCGCGGGCCCTGGGATGGGATCTCGTGCCGGTCACGGTGTGGCGCGACGACGGCCCGTTCGGCGCCGGCATGTGCCAGCTGTGGTTCGACGCAGACGATGACCGCGCGATGGTAGATGTCGTCCCGGTGTCCGCTGGCGAGGCACGGCAATTCAGCAATGCCGGTTGGCACACGATCATCGAGGCGAATGACGGCTACGGGCGGCGCGTTCGGCTGGTACACGCCGAGCATCCGGAACTGCGTCGATTAGCGCTTTTCGACCTGCTTGTGAACAACGCCGACCGGAAGGGCGGACACATCCTCGTGCGCGAGGTCGATGCGCGTCTCGTCGTCGTCGGGATCGATCACGGAGTGTGTTTGCACGAGGAGGACAAGCTGCGCACCGTGCTCTGGGGGTGGGCGGGTGACCCGATAGATGCGGAGCACCTCGGTGGACTAGGTCACCTCGATCTGGACGGCGGAGCGATGGAGTCTCTTACCGTTTCGCTCACGCGCCGGGAGCTCCGGGCGCTCGCACGCCGCCGTGACCGGTTGATCGCCGAGGCGGTGTACCCGGTGCCCGACGGGGACTGGCCACCGCTCCCGTGGCCGGTACTGTGACCGCCGCTGGCTAGAGTTCCGGCGTGGATACGTGGGCCATGCCGACGGTGCCGGATGTGGCGGGTCCGGGTCGACCCCTGCGACTGTTCGACACCTCCACGCGCAGTGTTGTCGTTGCGGCACCGGGTTCGGTCGCTCAGATGTATGTCTGCGGGATCACGCCGTACGACGCAACGCACCTCGGCCATGCCGCGACGTATGTCGCCTTCGACCTGGTCGGCCGTATGTGGCGGGACAACGGGCAGCGGGTGCGCTACGTCCAGAATGTGACGGACATCGATGATCCGTTGCTCGAGCGCGCTGCGCTGACCGGCGGGGACTGGCGGGAGATCGCAGCCCGCGAGACGAGTCTCTTCCGCACAGACATGGAGTCGCTTCGCGTCATTCCTCCGGATGCCTACGTCGGTGCCGTCGAGGCGATCCCCCTCGTTGTCGATCGCGTCGAGGAGTTGCAGCAGGCGGGAGTCATCTACCGCGTCGGTGACGACCTGTACCTCGACGTGCACCGCGACCCGCGATTCGGCGCGGTGGCGGGGCGCAGCGAAGGGCAGATGCGGGAGATCTTCGGTGAGCGGGGTGGCGACCCGACGCGCGAAGGCAAGCGGCACCCGCTGGATCCGCTGATGTGGAAGGCGAGCACGCCGGGCGATCCGTCCTGGCCCACTCGGATCGGCCCAGGTCGTCCCGGTTGGCACATCGAGTGCGTCGCGATCGCCATGGACCACCTCACGACCCCGATCGACGTGCAGGGAGGTGGTAGCGACCTGGCGTTCCCACACCATGAGATGGGCGCATCGATGGGACACCTTCTCGGCGGGTGGCCCTTCGCCCGGGTCTACGTCCACTCCGGGATGGTCGGCCTCGACGGGCACAAGATGAGCAAGTCGAGAGGGAACCTGGTCTTCGTCTCGCGGCTACGCGAGTCGGGTGTGGACCCGATGGCGATCCGCCTGGCCCTTCTCAGTCAGCACTACCGCGATGACTGGATGTGGGAGGACAGCCTCCTTGACGACGCCGTCGCGCGGTTGCGGATGTGGCGTGCGGCGTTCGCGCGTGGCACCTCCGAGCCTGCGGCCGGGGTCATCGAACGGCTGCGTGAACGTCTGAGCGACGACCTGGACGCTCCCGCCGCCGTCCGCGCGGTGGATGCATGGGCACACCGTGCGGGAGTGGATGCGGCCGGCCCGATCCAGGTGGCGGACGCGGTGGATGCGCTCCTCGGGGTCAGGTGACCCTCAGCGGTCCTCGCCGCCCTGGCGTCGCAGGTACCGTTCGAACTCCCGGGCAATGGCCTCGCCGCTGACATCAGGCAGCTCGACATCGCGCGCTTCTTCGAGGTCTCGCACGTGGCCGGCGAAGTCGTCGTCCTCCTCGACCATCTCGTCGATTCCCGCCTGCCACTGCTCGACCGCCTCGGGTAGGTCCCCGGAGGGCACCGACACGTCCAGGATGTCCTCGAGCCGCTGCAGGAGGGCTAGCGTCGCCTTCGGCGAGGGTGGGGCGGCCGCGTAATGCGGGACGGCCGCCCACAGGCTGACGGCAGGGATCCCGGCCCGTCCGCAGGCGTCCTGGAGCACCCCGACGATTCCGGTTGGCCCTTCGTAGCGCGTGGGTGCGATGTCGAGGCGGCGCGACAACTCGGGGTCGGCGCAGGCGCCCGTGACCGGCACGGGCCGCGTGTGCGGGTTGTCTGACAGCAGTGCGCCGAGTGCGATGACCATTTCGACGCGTAGTGCGGTGGCGAGGTCGAGGACCTCGCGGGTGAACTGCTGCCAGCGCATGTTCGGTTCCACCCCGTGGACGAGTACGACGTCGCGGGTGGCCAGCGGCAATCGTGCGACGTACATGCGGGTTGTCGGCCAGGTGAGGTGCCGGACCCCCTGCTCGTCGAGACTGATCAGCGGGCGGTTCACCTGGTAGTCGTAGTAGTCCTCGGGGTCGAGTTCGGCGAGGAGGGTCGCATCCCAGGACTCGCAGAGGTGTTCGATGACGCCACTTGCCGCCTCGCCTGCGTCATTCCAGCCCTCGAACGCGGCCACCATGATGGGCTCGACCAGGGTGGGTAGGTTCTCCGCGCCGCCGGCATGCATGCGCGCCAGCCTACGGCGCCTTCGACCCGCCCGCGTAGCCTGTGAGCGTGTCACTGCCGGCCGCGCTGCTGTTCGACATGGACGGCACGCTGGTGGATTCCGAGGAACTGTGGCTCGAGGCCGAGATCCGGACGATGCGGGCGCTCGGTGCCCCGTGGGGGCCCGACGACCAGGCCCATTGCCTCGGCGGTTCGCTGGAGCGCGTGGCGGAATACATGGTGCAGCGGGCCGGGGCGTCGGTCCCGTCCGACGTCGTGGGTCAGCGCCTATTGACGGAGGTGCTCGACCTGGTTCGGGCGCTTCCGCCCCTATGGCGACCCGGTGCGCGGGAACTCGTCGAGGACTGCCTGGCACAGCGGGTGCCGTGTGCGTTGGTGTCTGCGTCGTGGCGCAGCCTGATGAACGCGGTCGTGGCGGCGATCTCGGCCGACCTGGGCCGCCAGCCATTCGATGTGATCATCGCGGGGGACGAGGTCTCGGTGTCCAAGCCGCATCCTGAGCCGTACCTCGCGGCCGCTCGACACCTCGGTGTTGAGATCGACGACTGCGCCGCGATCGAGGACTCACCCACGGGGGTGCGTTCGGCTCACGCCTCTGGTGCGTTCACCGTGGCGGTGCCCCACCTGGTGCCGATCGCTCCCGACGCCCGCCTGGTCGTCGTCCCCACGCTTGAGGGTGTGACTATCAATCGTTTGGCGCTGTGGATGTCAGAGGATCGCGACCGGGCGCTCGGGTAGCGGGGGAGGCGAGCCTCCCCAGGCCGGACAGATGGCGCGGTGCGCGCAGAAGTCGCACAGCCGACTGGTCTTCGGTCGGAAGTCGCCGGTCTCCTCGGCTAGGTTGATCGCATCACGCAGGGCCAGGAGGGTGTTCTCCGTCGCCAAGAGGTCGGCTACGTCGGGTTCGTAGCGCAGGACCTCGGGTGTGCCGAGATACATGAGCTGCAGCAGCCGGGGCACGACTCCGCGGGTGCGCCAGATGAGCAGGGCGTACACCCGCATCTGGAACAGCGCCTTGTTCTCGAACCCCTGGCCCGGGACCCGACCGGTCTTGTAGTCGACCACGCGGATGGCGCCGTCGGCTGCGATGTCAAGGCGGTCGATGAAGCCGCGAAGGGTGAGTCCACCGGTGAGTTCGGTGGTGACCTCGAACTCGCGTTCCGCGGGATTGAGTCGGCGTGGATCTTCGAGCTGGAAGTACCCCACGAGCAAAGGCTCGGCCGACCGGAGGAACTCCGCCTCGTCACCATCCACGACGGCCGCTATGCCTGGATCTTCTGCGACCATGGCACGCCACGCCGAGGGGAGCAGGGCGCGCGCCGTCTCGTAGGTGCGATCCTGGGCGGGCCGGTCGAAAAGGTTCTCCAGCACGGCGTGGACCAAGGTGCCGCGCACCGCCGCGGGCGAGGGAGGCTCCGGGAGCCGGTCGATCGCGCGGAACCGGTAGAGAAGGGGACAGGTCATGAAGTCCTGGGCCCTGGAAGGTGACAGCGAGCGCACCCTCCGCACGTTACGCCGACCCCCCGACACGGGCGCGTAGATTTGCGCCATGTCCGAGCCTGGCCGCGGTGCGTTCCGCATCGGAGACCTCGTCCAACTCACGGATCCGAAGGGGCGGCTCAACACCATCAGCCTGACGGCTGAGGGGGCATTCCACGGTCACCGGGGCTCGATCCCGCACTCCGACCTGATCGGCCGCCCCGAGGGTGTGGTGGTGACGTCGACCGGCGGGACGCCGTACCTCGCGTTGCGACCGCTGCTGCTCGACTTCGTACTCGGGATGCCGCGCGGTGCGGCGGTGATCTACCCGAAGGACGCCGCGCGCATCGTCTCGCTGGCCGGCCTGCAACCCGGGGACCGCGTCGTCGAGGCTGGGGCCGGCTCGGGGGCCCTGACCTGTCACCTCGTCAATGCCGTGGGGCAGGCCGGCCGCGTACGCTCCTTCGAGCGCCGTGAGGATTTCGCCGCGGTTGCGGCCAGGAATGTTGCGCGCTGGTTCGGAACCATTCCCGACCAGTGGTCACTGACCCACGGCGACCTGCAGGACGGCGACCTCGAGGCGGGCGAGTACGACGCCGCCGTGTTGGACATGCTGGCTCCGTGGGAGTGCCTCGAGGTCCTGGAGGGGGCACTGCGGCCGGGCGGGACCCTCGTGGTCTACGTCGCGACGACGACGCAGTTGTCGCGGGTCGCGGAGGCGCTGCGGGTGCGCGGTCGCTGGACTGAACCACGTGCGGAGGAGTCCATGGTGCGGACCTGGCACCTCGAGGGTCTCGCGGTTCGCCCCGACCACCGGATGATCGCCCACACCGGGTTCCTCCTCAGTGCCCGCTGTCTCGCCCCCGGGACGGTGCTCCCGGCCCGACGGACCCGACCCGCGAAGGGGGCCTACGGTGAGGACTGGGGGGGCACGACCGAGTAACGATTCGCGGCCGCGGGTGTCGCGTGGCGCGCAGAGGTGTGGCGCGGAAGGCAGGTCGGGGTAGGGTCGAAAGCGTCGGTTGCGGCGAGGCGTTGAGGGACGCGAGCGGGAGGTCGGATGAGCGCGAATGCGGAGTACGAGTCCCGCTTGAACGCGCTGCAGCGCGAGTACGCCGCCGTCAAGGCTCAGAACGTGCGCCTGGTGGACACTCTTCGGGAGGCGCGCGAGCAGATCGTCGCGCTCCGCGAGGAGATCGACCGGCTCGCCGAGCCGCCCGCGAGTTTCGGGACGTTCCTCGAGATCGTCGAGGGCAATGTGATCGACATCGTCTCGGGGGGCCGAAAGCTGCGAGTCTCCGTCTCGCCGAATGTGCGCCCGACCGATCTGCAGCCCGGCCAGGAGGTGATTCTCAACGAGGCCCTGACTGTGGTCGCAGCGCGCACCTTCGAACGACACGGCGAGATCGTCACCTTGAAGGAGGTCCTCGTCGATCGCGAGCGAGCGCTCGTCGTGGGCCACACCGACGAGGAGCGCGTGGTGCGCCTGGCAGAACCGCTGCGCGCCACTAAGTTGCGCGCGGGCGACTCTCTGCTCCTTGACCAGCGCTCGGGGTATGCGCTGGAGGTCGTGCCCAAGAGCGAGGTCGAGGAGCTCATCCTCGAAGAGGTGCCCGACATCGACTACGGCGATATCGGCGGGCTCGGGCGGCAGATCGAGATGATCCGCGACGCCGTCGAGTTGCCGTTCCTTCATCCCGACCTGTTCGCGGAGCACCGACTTGCCGCCCCCAAGGGGATCCTGCTCTACGGTCCGCCGGGTTGCGGGAAGACGCTCATCGCCAAGGCCGTCGCCAACAGCCTTGCCAAGAAGGTCGCCGTGCGCACCGGCCGCGAGGAGGGCCGATCGTTCTTCCTGAACATCAAGGGCCCGGAGTTACTGAACAAGTACGTCGGCGAGACCGAACGGCACATCCGGCTGATCTTCCAGCGGGCGCGGGAGAAGGCCTCCGAAGGCACACCCGTGATCGTCTTCTTCGATGAGATGGACTCGCTGTTCCGGACCCGCGGCAGCGGTGTGTCCTCCGACGTCGAAAACACCATCGTCCCCCAGCTCCTGAGCGAACTCGACGGCGTCGAGGCGCTAGAGAACGTGATCGTGATCGGGGCCTCTAATCGAGAGGACATGATCGACCCTGCGATCCTGCGTCCGGGGCGTCTTGACGTGAAGATCAAGATCGAGCGCCCCGATGCCGAGGCCGCACAGGACATCATGCTGAAGTACCTCACCTCCGACCTGCCCCTGCACGGGGAGGACCTCGCCGAGCACGGGGGTTCCCCGGAGGCGACCGTCGTCTCCATGGTGCAGCGGACGATCGAGCGGATGTACGCCGAGTCCGAGGACAACCAGTTCCTTGAGGTGACGTACGCGGACGGGGACAAGGAGGTTCTGTACTTCAAGGACTTCAACAGCGGCGCGATGATCGAGAACGTGGTGTCGCGCGCGAAGAAGAGTGCGATCAAGGATTTCCTGGAAACCGGCAGTAAAGGGATCCGGGTCCAGCACCTGCTCTCAGCGGCCATCGACGAGTTCCGTGAGAACGAGGATCTACCCAACACCACGAACCCGGATGACTGGGCGCGGATCTCCGGTAAGAAGGGCCAGCGGATCGTCTTCATCCGTACCTTGATCACCGGCAAGCAGGGCACACAGGCCGGACGCTCGATTGACACGGTGGCCAACACTGGTCAGTACCTCTAAGCCGAGGACAACATCGTGAGTGTCCATCGGGTGATGGGGGTCGAGACGGAGTACGGCATCTCCGTCCCCGGACACCCGCACGTCAACGCAATGCTGACCTCGTCGCAGGTCGTGCATGCCTACGCCGCCGAGGTCGCGGAGTCCCTGCCGGCGGTTGCCCGATGGGACTACGACGAGGAGTCGCCCCTGCGCGATGCTCGCGGGTTCGATATGAGTCGATCCGAGGCCGATCCGTCGCAACTGACCGACGATGATCTGGGCCTCGCGAACATCATTCTGACCAACGGTGCGCGACTCTATGTGGATCACGCGCACCCGGAGTACTCGACTCCGGAGGTCACCAATCCGCGCGATGCCGTGCTGTGGGACCGGGCGGGCATGGTGATCATGGAGCGCGCTGCCCGGCGCGCGTCAGCAGTGCCGGGTGCGCTGCCGATCCAGTTGTACAAGAACAACACCGACAACAAGGGTGCGTCGTACGGCTGCCATGAGAACTACCTCATGCGCAGGGCGACGCCCTTCGCGGACATCGTCCGACATCTGACGCCTTTCTTCATCTCGCGCCAGGTCTTCACCGGTACGGGGCGGGTCGGCATCGGGCAGGAGGGTCGTATCGACGGCTTCCAGCTGACTCAGCGTGCGGACTTCTTCGAGGTCGAGGTGGGCCTCGAGACGACTCTGAAGCGACCCATCATCAACACCCGCGACGAGCCGCATGCCGATCCGGAAAAGTACCGGCGCCTGCACGTCATCGTCGGTGATGCGAACATGTGCGAGGTAGCGACATACCTCAAGTTGGGCACTACCGCCCTGGTCCTGTCGATGATCGAAGACGGGGCACTGACGGCCGACCTGATGCCCGCGTCACCCGTGCGTGCCATGCACGAGGTCTCCCATGACACCGGCCTGGGACATCAGGTCGAGCTCACCGATGGCCGGCGCCTGACCGCCCTGCAGATGCAGTGGGAGTTCCTCGAGGCCGCCGAGAAGTACCTCGCTGGCCGGATCGGCGAGACGGACGACATGACGCGCGACGTCATGCACCGCTGGGAGCGGACGCTGTCCGATCTAGAGTCCGAACCGTCGAAGGCAGCGGCGACGGTCGACTGGGTGGCGAAATGGCTGCTGCTCGAGGGCTATCGCAACCGCGACGGACTGGGGTGGGGGGCCGCCCGCCTGCAACTGGTCGACCTGCAGTACAGCGACATCCGGCCGGAGAAGGGTCTCGCGCTGCACCTGGAATCGCGGGGTCGGCTGGAGCGGATCACCTTGGACGCGGACGTCGCCCGCGCGGTGGAGCATCCCCCCGAGGACACTCGCGCGTACTTTCGCGGGGAGTGCATGCGGCGCTACCCCGGGTCGATAGCCGCCGCCTCGTGGGACTCGGTGATCTTCGACCTGTCTGAGTTCGAGGCGCTGCAGCGGATCCCGACTCTCGAGCCACTGCGCGGCTCCCGGCAGCATGTCGGTGACCTGCTCGATGCGAGTCCGAACGCGCGCGATCTGCTGCGCACGCTCCTTGAGCCGTGATCTCGCACCTGCGGAGCCCGGTGAGTAGGGTGAGTGGCAGGAGGTTCGATGAGTACCAGTGAGCAGCGCCCCGGTGAACAGCGTCGTACGGGCGGCGCACAGGAGGCCCCGACCGAGGAGCAGGCCGTACCCGCGGGGACGGAGCGCCGCGAGGATCTCAGCGCTGACGTGGATTCGATCCTCGATGAGATTGACGCGGTCCTCGAGGAGAACGCGGAGGAGTTCGTGAAGTCCTTCGTGCAGAAGGGTGGCCAGTGAACGTCGACCCTCTGGGTGCCATGCGGAGCGGCACCGGCTCCTCGTTCACGGAGTTCCTCTCATTCGCCGCGCCTCACTTGCTGCCGGGTGCCGCCGAGCGGGTGTCGGATGCGCGCGCGCTAGGAGCAACTGCGGATGTCCCGCATGGAACCACCATCGTGTCGCTGACTTATGACGGTGGCATGGTCATGGCCGGTGACCGACGGGCCACGATGGGCAACCTCATCGCACAGAAGGACATCGAGAAGGTCTTCACTGCGGATGCGTACTCTCTGGTCGGCATTGCGGGAGCGGCCGGTCTCGCGGTCGAACTCGTGCGTCTGTTTCAGGTTGAGCTTGAGCATTACGAGAAACTCGAGGGTGTGCCCCTGACCCTGGACGGCAAGGCCAACCGGTTGGCCAGCATGATCCGTGGAAATCTCGCACTTGCCATGCAGGGCCTAGCGGTAGTGCCGATCTTCGGCGGCTTCGATGTGGACCGCGGGTGCGGGCGGATGTTCTCCTTTGACGTCACCGGTGGTAGATACGAAGAACGCGACTTCCACGCGATCGGCAGCGGCTCCCTCTTCGCACGAGGCAGCCTGAAGAAGCTCTACGCCTCGGGTCTGACGCAGTCCGATGCGGTCGCGGTGGCAATCGAGGCCCTTGTCGATGCGGCCGACGACGATTCAGCGACGGGCGGTCCTGACCAGGCGCGTGGGCTCTACCCGACGATCGGGGTCGCCAATGCAGACGGCGCGGAGCTTCTTGCCGAGAGGGACGTGGTGCCGGTGGTCGATGCGGTCCTTGCCGCGCGGCGGTCGCGACCGGATGGGCCCCGGGCGGCGCTACCCCCGACCGAGGGGAGTGGTGCATGAGCGTCCCGTTCTACGTCTCGCCCGAACAGATCATCAAAGACAAGGCCGACTACGCGCGCAAGGGAATCGCACGGGGTCGCAGCGTCGTCGTTGTGCAGTACGACGCCGGAATCCTCTTC
>JBILVH010000136.1:0-5253 GCA_044370555.1 Candidatus Nanopelagicales bacterium | reverse complement strand
CCAGGGTGACGGTGGACTTGCCCACCCCGCCCTTGACCGACAGCACCGCGATGCAGACCACCTGCGGAGTCTAGGTGGCGGCCGACACCCCGTCAGCCACCTGCCTATGCGGCCGGGCGGCGAAACGAAACAGGAGGGTCGCTCCCACGACACACATAAGACCCGCAGTGACCGCGGCTCCCCAGTAAGCGACGGACTGGCCAAGGTTCAGCACCTCGCGCGACCCGGCGATGAGGTCGGCGACATCGGGAGGGATCCACGGCTCCTTCGCTAGGTCATTGACGTGCTCACCGTCAACGATCGCGTTCGCAGCACGCCCTGCAAGGTCAGGGGGTAGCCCAGCGTCCTCCAGGGCACCTGTGGTGTAGCGGACGAACGCTGTCAGCCCGACAGCCCCCGCGATGATTCCGCCGAGGCTTCCGCCCAGATTCTGCAGCGCATCCCGGATGGCGGCGGGCGCACTCGACCCACCCGGTGGTGCCAGATCCATGAGGGTCATCGTCAACGGCCCGACAGCCGCAGCACTAGGAAAGGCGACGAGGCACAGCACCGCCACCGGGTGATAGATCGATGCATCCGCACCCACAGTCAGTGCGAAAAACGACGCCAGGCCCGCCAACAGCATCCACACCGCGGCAGTCTTTGGCGCACCCCACCGGGACGCAGCCCAGCCACTCACGAAACACCCAGCGAGCGCAGCTGCCTCAGGTGCCGATAGCAGCACTGCAACGAAGACGACCGGGTCGAAGAAGCGGTACTGGATCAACAGGCTGGTGAAGAAGTAGAGATTCGAGCCCGCCAGCAGCATCATGGCTAAGACCACTAGCCACGCTCCCGGGCTGCGCAGCAGCCGCAGGTCCAGTCCTTTCATGCGCGGTGACCGGCGCACGATGCGCAAGACCACGAATGCCACCGCGGCGACGACTAACGCCACGAGGGCGTACGTCACGCTCGTGCCCGCCACCGTCGCTGCCAGAGTCAGACTTGCCAGCGCAAGACCCGCGATCAGCGGGGTCACCAACTCAGGTCGGGAGTTCTCCTCCGTCGCAGCGGACGTCACGCCTACACCGGGTGGGACGGTCGTGACAGTCATGACGATCGCCACAATGCCAAGGGCAAGCCACAGGAGGGGGATCGTCCGCCACCCGGAGGTCTCAGCCAACACCGCTCCGAGAGGCGGGAACACGAATGAGACTGCGGGCAGCAGGGCCGCGAACGCAGCGAAGGCCTTGGCCCGGGCGGCCGTTGTACTGAATGCTGCGTTCACCAGAGCCAGACCGACTACACCCATGGTCACACCACCGATGCCGCCAAGCGCACGACCGAGGAGCAGGAGCCCGAAGCCGGGCGCGGTCATGACCAGCAGCGCTCCGGCTGCGAAACAGACGGCTCCCAGGAGCAACAGGCGACGATAGCCGAGGCGGTCAGTCAAGGAACTCACGGCGAAGACGACGAGCAGTGCGGCACCCGCCGGGATCAGGTTGGCAGCATTGGCCTGGTCGACGCTCAGCCCGAGATCCCACTGCGCGGGAATGATCATGAACTCGTACGTCCCCAGCGCAAGGATCATCGCCGACGACGCAACGAATGCTGTCACTACCGACCATTGCGCGCGGGTGCGAGAAGCACTTGAGGTCTGCGCTTGCGACATGGGCCCTCCTGGCGGAACTGGGTGCCCAGCCTACGAAGGGGCTGGCAAGGAACGGAGAGTTTCGCCGGGATCGGAGGCACTGGCTGCCCGCAGGAGGTTCGCGCCAGGAGGGGGACTCGCACGCATCCCTGACCCGCAGAAGGCCTAACCCGCAGAAGGCATAACCCGCAGAAGGCATGTCAGTCTCGCACCTGACCACCCCAAGACGCGGGACCATCGGCCTGCCCGCACAGGCCCGCCCCCACCCTCACGGTGTCAAAACGTCCCGTTCTATGGATCGTTTTGACACCGTGAGGCCATCCGGGGTCTCGGGTGGCCGTTTCATGGCACGGGGTGGCGAGCGTCGTAGCGCAGGAAGCCGGGGAACGCCGCGACCAGCGCCACGGCACCCACGACGCACAGCAGTCCGCCCGACACCACCGACACCGTCTCGCCGAACGCGGCCGCGACCGCACCAGCCTCGACATCCCCCGCGCGCGGACCCCCCGCGACGACGACGGTGTGTACCCCCTGCAGCCGACCACGGAACTCGTCGGGAGTCGCGGCCTGGAGGATCGTGTTGCGGAAGATCGCGCTCACATTGTCGGCCGCACCCGCGACCGCCAGCAGTGCCAACGCGAGCGGCAGCCACCGCACGAGGCCGAACGCCGCAATCGCGCCGCCCCACACCAGCACGCTGACCACGACGGCAAGCCCCTGACGACGTACGCGGCCCAGCGGCCCCGAGAGCACCGCCGACAGCAGCGCACCCACCGCGGGCGCCGCGCTGAGCAGACCCACCACCGCAGCGACCTGCCGCGGGTCACCGCCGTACCACATCGCCGCGATCGCCGGGAACAGCGCGCGCGGCATGCCGAACACCATCGCGACGATGTCGATGCCGAACCCCATCTGCAGATTGCGCTTACCGCGCAGGAACTTCAGACCCTCGAGCACTGATGACCATCCGCGTGGCCGCACTGCCGCACCACGCTCCGGCGGCATCTTCGGCAATCGCCACATCGCCCACACCGCTGCGGTATAGCCGACCACGTCGATGAGGTACGCCGATGACACCGTGCCGGTGCCGGCGATGAGGAAGCCGCCGATGAGAGGACCAACTGTGAAACCGAGGTTCCACGTGATCATGCCGAGCGCGTTCGCGGCCGGCAGGAGCCGCGGTTCGATCAGCCGCGGGATGATCGCTTGTCGCGCCGGGTTGCCAACGGCGTAGAACGCGGACTGCACCGCAATGAGCCCGTAGAGCACGGCTACGGAGTCCAGCCCCAGTGCGGACTGCGCGAGGAATCCCACCGCGCACAGCCAGGTGCCGACGGCCGCGATGATCGCCACGGTGCGCCGGTCGTACATGTCCGACAGCGCACCGCCATACAGGCCCAGTGCCACGAGCGGGACGAGCTGGAACAGACCGACGAGTCCGACCGCGAGCGACGACCCGGTGAGTGCATAGACCTGAATACCGACCGCGACCGCCGTCACTTGCTGGCCGAAGTTGGCGACCGCGTGCCCGAACCACAACCGGCGGTACGGCGCACTGACTCGCAGCGGGGTCAGGTCGGCGAGCAGCCGAGGCACTACGGCGACAACCGTTCGACGCACCACGCAGACGCCGCATCAAGCGGCGCGGTCGACGGTGCCGCACTGCCGGCGGTGACGTACCGCAGGCGGTCGTGCAATCGCGACGAGCGGCCCTGCCAGAACTCCACGCTGTGCGCGCGTACGAGCCAGCCGCCCCAGAACTCCGGCAGCGGCACGTCGTCGGGCCACATGGCCGCACGTTCGGCGTACCGCGCATCTAGCTCCTCGCGCGTGACCGGCGACGACTGGCGGCTCGCCCACGCGCCGATCCGCGAGCCGTACGGTCGAGTGGCGAAGTACGCCGCCGCCTCGTCGCGCGGCACCACTTCGACGCGGCCGATGACGATGACCTGCCGTTGCATCGCGATCCACGGGAAGACCAGGCTGATCGCCGGGTTGACGGCGAGGTCGGTGCTCTTGCGCGAGCCAAGGTTGGTGAAGAACGTGAAGCCGCGCGCATCCACTCCCTTGAGCAGCACCGTGCGGGCACTAGGGGCACCGGTTGCGTCGGCCGTGGCAGCGATCATCGCGTTGGGTTCGGGTACGCCGGCCGCGACCGCTGCGTCGAACCAGCGGGTGAACTGCGCGAGCGGGGTCGCGGCGAGATCAGCCTCGGTCAGGGTTGCGCGGTCGTAGTCGACGCGCATCCGTGAGACGTCATCGCCCATGTGCTGATCCCACCACGTCCGCGGGTCGCGGGCCCGCACGACCCGCACCGGTCAGGCTGGGGCACCGGCCCCGCGTTCAGCGAGTCTGCGCACCGGCGCCTTCGTCCAGCGGCCCACCAGCCACTCCAGGGGCCCTTGGGCAAAACGGCGCAGCCAGAGGCTCGCTAGGACTGCCAGGAGTGCCCAGCAACCGATGGCGACACCTGTTGCCGCAGCGGCGCCGAGGGTGCCGAAGAGGCCAAAGCCCCAGCCGCAGAAGATGACGCAGAGCAGGACGGACTCGCCGAGGTAGATCGTCAGCGACACCTGACCGGGGGGTCCGAACGGGGCCAGAGCCCGGGGGTGGCGCAGGGCGAGAAGGCCGAGGGCGCCGACATAGCCCGCAGACAGGATCGGGGCCACCACGAACTGAACCGCAGCGGCGGCCTGGCCGAGCGCCTCGGCTCCCACCCCGACGAGGCGCCCCGGCCCGAGGATGAACCAGGTGCCTACGAACTGGAGGGGCAGGCCGATGGCCAGCCCCCAGATCGCACCGCGGCGCAGCCACGGGCGGAACTCCTCCAGTCGTCCGAGCATTCGGTGTCGCGCGGCCAGCATGCCGAGGCAGAAGGCCGCAAAGGCAAGTGGCGCCTGAGCCACAACGAGGCTGAAGAGCACAACGGGGTAGGCAACCAAACGGGCCATCGCGGCCTGCCAGAAAGTGCCGTCCGCCATGGCAGTGTCGTAGTTCTCGACCCAGGCCGTGTCGACCGCAGCCGCTTCCGGCGCAAGCGCAGAGACCAGCGCGGTGAGCGCGGCCAGGCCGACGAGGGACAGCGTCGCGGCGGCCCACACGAGGAGAGCGGTGAGCCACAGCGCTCGGTCCCTGCGCTTCACCAGAAGCAGGAGCGCAAAGCCGAGCAGCGCGTAGGTGACCAGGATGTCGCCCACGAAGAAGAAGACCAGGTGAGCCACACCCAGCAGGAGGAGGGCCACGAGTCTGCGTCGGTAGACACGTCGGAACGGCTTGCTGCCGTCCTTGAGGATGAACAGCGCGCTGTAGCCGAAGAGGAACGAAAAGATGAGGTAGAACTTGCCGGCCGCCAGCATCGTGACCAGGAACGCAACGACCCGGTCAAGTCCACCCGCGACCGATGTGTCGGAGTAGCCCTCCGCGCTTATGCCGAGGAAGGGAACGTTGACCAGGATGATCCCGAGGAGTGCGATACCCCTGAGCTGATCCGGGAACGCCTGCCGTGCGGGCGCCACGGCCACGGACCCCACGGTCATGCGGACTCTCCCGCAAGAACAGAGTTCTCGCCCCGATCAAGCCAGGCGACCACTGCGGAGGGCAGCAGTGAGGCAAGGAAGCGATCG
>JBILVH010000007.1:0-17923 GCA_044370555.1 Candidatus Nanopelagicales bacterium | reverse complement strand
AGGCCGCGGGATGAGTCGGTGTGTTCCGCCACGGTCATTGGTGCAGCCAATCGATCCGTCGGAGGATCAGCCCCTCGCGTAGCGCCCACGGACAGATCTGGACCTCCGGGACCTCCAGCAGGGCCAGTGCCGCCTCCGCGACGCAGGCTCCCGCGACCAACTGGGCTGCGCGACCGCTGGAGACACCGGGCAGTGCCGCGCGCTCGGCAACGGTCATCTCGGCGAGTTTCGGCAACCACAGCGACAGGTCGGCCAGCGTGAGGGAGCGCCGCACGTACGGCCCCTCGGCCGACGGCGCGGCGCCGGCGATCCGCGCCAACTGCCGGAAGGTCTTGGACGTCGCGACCGCGATACTTGCCGGACCGGAACGAAGTATCTGCCCCGCGACCTCCGCAACGGCTGCGCGGACATGCCGCCGGAGTTCGCGTAACTCGCCCGCTGTGGGCGGATCGGCCGAGATGAAGTCACGGGTCAACCGGCCGGCACCGATAGGGACCGAGACCGCGACGTCCGGTTCCTCGTCCGACCCCATGGCAAGCTCGAGTGATCCGCCACCGATGTCGATCATCAGGATCGTTCCCGCGGACCACCCGAACCACCGCCGAGCCGCCAGGAAGGTGAGCCGCGCCTCCTCATCACCGGTCAGGACTTCGAGGACCACGCCCGTACGCTCGCGCACCCGTCGCACGACCTCATCACCATTGGCCGCCTCGCGGACCGCGGACGTCGCGAAAGCCATCGACTCGGTCACGCCGAGGTCCTCGGATACCGCCTGCGAGCGCTCGACGTACGAGATCAGCAGATCGACGGCCTCGTCGTCGATGCAGCCGTCGTCGCGCAGGTGCTCGGACAACCGGAGGGGTACGGAACTCTTGTGGGCCGGCAGCGGGGCGGAGCCACCATGCGCATCCACGACAAGGTGGTGCACGGTGTTCGACCCCACGTCGAGGACTCCCAGTCGCACGGTCCGACGGTATCGCGGACGGGCATTGCCGTGGTGTGTCGGCACTACGTCTAGGCTGCTGCGGTGCCCGAACTCAACCCCGAGATGCCGCGCGCCTGGGTCGAGTTCCCCGACCCGTCCACCAAGGACCAGCGGATCAAGGCCGACCTCACCTGGCTCACTTCGTCGTGGACCTGCATCTTCGGGCGCGGCTGCCAGGGGATCTACGCGGAGCGGCCGGATGACGGGTGCTGCACCCTCGGGGCGCACTTCTCCGGCAAGTCCGATGAGAAGCGCGTGCTGAAGTGGGCGAAGCGGCTCACCCCCGAGACGTGGCAGTTCCACGGCAAGGCGGCGAAGAAGGGGGCGGTCGTCAAGGGGCAGGACGGGGACCGCAAGACCCGCGTGGTCCAGGGGGCCTGCATCTTCTTGAACCGACCCGGCTTCGCCGGCGGCGCAGGCTGCGCCCTGCACTCGCTCGCCGACCGCGAGGGCGTGTCCTTCGTCGAGACCAAGCCCGATGTCTGCTGGCAGCTGCCGATCCGGCAGGCCTTCGAGCAGGCCGAGATGCCCGACGGGACGTCGTACGACGTGGTCGTGCTCACCGAGTTCGACCGGCGGGGGTGGGGCGAGGGTGGCCGCGACCTCGACTGGTACTGCAGTTCCACCACCGAGGCGCACGTGGGGGCAGATCCGGTGTACGTCTCCTGCCGCGACGAGCTGGTCGCGATGATCGGTGTGCAGGCCTACGACCTCCTCGCCCAGTACTGCGCCGCGCACCTCGAGGCCCTGGGCCGGGCCCGCGGCACCCTGCGCATCGGCCTGGCTCCGCACCTCGCCGACCCCGCCTAACCTCACGGTGTCAAAACGCTTCGTTTTCCGGCGCGTTTTGACACCGTGAGGCTTGAGGGGCGGGGCCCACGCGGACCGCAGCCCGGTTCGGAGCGGGGCTCGTCCCAGCACACGATGTCGTCCCTGTGCACTAGCGTCCACTGACATGGCCAAGGCGGCGGCGACCTACGAGTGCTCCTCCTGCGGGGCGCAGGCTCCGCGCTGGGTGGGTAGATGTCCCCGCTGCCAGGAATTCGGCACCGTCGCGGCGGTAGCGGCTGATCCACGTGCCCCCGGTGGCCGACGCGGCAGTACCGCATCAGCGGTCCGGGCCGCACGTCCACTCTCCGACGTGACATCGACCCCAGCCGCGCGCCATCCCGTCGGCCTCGGGGAGTTCGACCGCGTCCTCGGGGGTGGGCTCGTCCCCGGCCAGGTCGTCCTCGTCGCCGGCGAGCCCGGGGTCGGCAAGTCCACCCTGCTGCTATGGGTCACCCATCTCGCGGCCGCCGGATCAGGCCGCCCGGCGCTCTACTGCTCGGGGGAGGAGTCCGCCGAGCAGATCGGCATCCGCGCCCGACGGATCGGTGCGATCGACGCCCACGTGCTGGTCACCGACGAGCCCGATCTCGCGGCGATCGCACACCACATCGAGCAGCATGATCCGGCCGTGGTCGTTGTTGACTCCGTGCAGACCATCCGGTCCTCAGATGTTGAAGGGCGCACGGGTGGAGTCGCGCAAACGATGGAGGTCACGAGTGCGCTCGCCCGGATCGCGAAGTCGCGCGGTGTACCGCTGCTGCTCGTCGGCCAGTCGACGAAGGACAGCACCGTGGCCGGTCCGCGCGCCCTCGAGCATCTCGTCGACACGGTCGTCACCTTCGAGGGTGACCGCCAGACCAGCCTGCGGTTGCTCCGCACGACGAAGAACCGCTACGGACCCGCCGACGAGGTCGCCTGCTTCGAGCAGACCGACAGCGGCCTAGCGGAGGTATCCGACCCGTCGGCGCTCTTCCGCGGTCAGCGCGAGCACCCCGTGAGCGGCACCTGCGTCACGGTCACGGTCGACGGCCGTCGACCGCTGCCGGCCGAGATCCAGGCCCTCGTCACCGCGGAGCCGAACGGGCGACGCGGGGTCACCGGCCTCGACAGTGCGCGGGTCTCCATGCTCGTCGCGGTCACCGACCGCTACCTCAGCCCCTCCATCGCCGCGCGGGACACCTATGTCGCGACCATCGGCGGTGCACGGATCCTCGACCCGGCCGCCGACCTCGCGGTCTGCCTCGCCGTCGCATCCTCGGCGCTCGGTACGCCGATCCCGGCCGACGTCCTCGCCATCGGCGAGGTCGCCCTGTCCGGGGACCTGCGTCCGGTCAGCATGATCGGCCAGCGCGTGGCCGAGGCCGCACGATGCGGCTACACGCGGATCCTGGTGCCACCCGGGTCCCGCAGCCGAATCGGGGGCAGCGTCCCATCGGCCACCGTCGTCGAACTCCCACACCTGCAGGGCGCCGTCGAGCGAGTGGCCCACCTCGCCGCCCGCGGTTGACGTGCTTCGCGCCACACCGGCTCCCCCGGGGGACACAGCGCTTGTACGCTGACGACTCACACTGCTTCAGCACGTTAGGAGTCCCGTGCCGTCGACCCCGACCGAACCCGATGCGCTCCTGCGCGAGGTACTGGCCATGGTGGCGCCGGGAACGGCCCTGCGCGACGGCCTCGAGCGGATCCTGCGCGGGCAGACCGGCGCGTTGATCGTCGTCGGTCGCGATAAGACCGTCGACCAGATCGCCACCGGTGGCTTCGAACTCGATGTCGAGTTCTCGGCAACGCGGCTGCGCGAACTCGCGAAGATGGACGGCGGCATCATCGTCGACCGCGAGGTGACGCGCATCCTCCGCGCGGCCGTGCAACTCGTCCCCGACTCGACGATCGCGACGGAGGAGACCGGCACCCGCCACCGGACCGCCGACCGGGTCTCGCGACAGACCGGCTACCCGGTCATCAGCGTCAGCAAGTCGATGCGAATCGTCGCGCTGTACGTCGACGGACGGCGCTACGTCCTGGAGGATTCCGCGGCCATCCTGTCGCGCGCCAACCAGGCCCTGGCCACTCTCGAGCGCTACAAGCAGCGTCTTGACGCCGTCAGCGGGACCCTCTCCGCCCTCGAGATCGAAGACCTAGTCACCGTGCGCGATGTCGTCTCAGTAGCGCAGCGCCTGGAGATGGTGCTGCGCATCGCGCGCGAGATCGAAGGCTACGTCGTCGAGTTAGGTGCCGACGGCCGCCTCCTCTCCCTGCAACTGGAGGAACTCGTCGCGGGTGTGGCGGGCGACCGGGTGCTGGTCCTGCGCGACTACATGCCCCACACCGGTGGCCGCCGGCCGCGCACCGTCGAGAAGGCGATGGGTGACCTCGACGCACTCAGCTCGACCGACCTCCTCGACCTGTCGACGGTTGCGACCGCGATCGGCTTCACCGCCGCACCCGAGACACTGGATGCCTCGGTGAGCCCCCGCGGTTTCCGACTGCTCGCGCGGGTTCCGCGTCTCCCGGAGGTGGTTATCGACCGGCTCGCCCTGCACTTCGGCACCCTGCAGAAGCTGCTAGCCGCGAGTATCGACGACCTGCAGGCGGTCGAAGGCGTTGGCGACATGCGTGCCCGCACCGTGCGCGAAGGCCTGTCGCGCCTAGCCGAGTCGAGCATCCTGGAGCGGTACGTCTAGGACTGCTGCTCCTGCCCGGTGTCGTCCTGCGCGACCGGGTTGATGGTGATCAAGGTGGCGTCGCTGATGACATCGCCGTTACGTCCGTACACCTCGTACACTCCCGCATCGACCTCCACCGAGGTGGTGCAGCCCGGATTGCTCGTACGCTGATCCCACGGGGCTTCGGTCACGTAGGTCTCACCGGCCTGCAGCACGATGCGGTTGGAGTCCGTGCTCGGGCTGCAGTCGTCACTGCTCCATAGCCGTGCATCGGCGACGGACACCTGGATCTCATTGGCCCGCGGACCGATGTCGCGGGCGCACGCCGCATCGGAAGTATTCGTGATCGTCAGGGTGAAGATCATCTCGCCGCCCTGGATGCTCTCCTGCGGGTCGGCCGCGACCGCGACCGCGATGACACTGTCTGCGCACCCGGGCGCGTCGGTCGATGTCGGCTCTGGCGCTGCCGATGTGGTGGGAGCAGATGACGTAGTCGGGGCGGCGGAAGACGTCGGTGCCCCCGATGTGGTCGGTGCTGCCGAACTCGACGTTGCCCCGCCCCCACCACCACTCCCGCCGCCACCACCGGCTGCCCGGCCGAAGATGAGCCACCACAGCAGCACGATGACGATGAGTGCGATCGCGAGCACGACGATGCGCCGCCGCCAGTAGACCGATGGCGGCAGCGGGCCGATGGGCTCGAGCCAGCCGCTCATACCCGCACTCTAGGCGCCGTACCGGCATTCGCGCGGGCCTGGCACGATCCTCGGGATGTCCGAATCTCCCGTGACCCCGGTCCTGCGGTGGTACGCGCGCCACCGGCGGGATCTGCCCTGGCGTGCCACCTCGCCCTGGGGGGTCCTGGTCAGCGAGTTCATGCTTCAGCAGACCCCGGTGGCCCGGGTGCTCCCCGTCTGGACGCAGTGGCTGACCCGCTGGCCCAATCCTGCGGACCTAGCCGCGGCCAGCCGGGCCGAGGTCATCGGTGCCTGGGGGCGACTCGGCTACCCGCGCCGCGCCCTGCGGCTGCACGCCTCCGCCGTCCGGATCGCGGAGGTGCACGACGGCCGAGTTCCGGCCGACTACGACCTTCTGCGCGCCCTGCCCGGGGTCGGCGACTACACGGCGGCAGCCGTCCTCGCCTTCGCCTTCGGCGAGCGCATCGCGGTGATCGACGTCAACGTCGCGCGGGTCTTGCGCCGTTCGGTGCTGGGTACTGATACGCCGGCACCACCCACGGCCCTGCGGGTGCTCGCTACCGACCTCCTGCCCCGCGAGCGCGCCCGGGCGGCCCGCTGGTCAGCCGCGGTGATGGAGCTCGGCGCGCTGGTGTGCACGGCGCGCAACCCCTCCTGTGATCGCTGCCCCCTGCGGCAGCGGTGCGCGTGGGTCGACGCCGGGGCAACGACCGCGTCACCGCGCGCCCGTGCGTCGTACGCAGGCAGTGACCGGCAGGCGCGCGGTGCGGTGCTGGCCGCCCTGCGCTCAGCTCACGACGGCCGCGTCAATCGAGCCGACCTGGCCTGGCCCGACCCCGGTCAGCTGGAGCGGGCCATCACGTCCCTGCACGCCGACGGCCTGATAACCCTCGACGGCCACCTCATCCACCTCTAACCTCACGGTGTCAAAACGTCGCGTTTTCTGGCGCGTTTTGACACCGTGAGGTCAGGCGGGTGGGTCCTCGGGGAGCGGGGCGCGATCGACCACGCTGACGTACGCCAGGTCGCGGCTCGATGCGTCGAGACGCAGGTCCACCCACACCCGATCGCCCGCGATGCCGATCCCCGAGCAGGTGCCGCGGTTGCGCGGCTGCGTCAGCACCGCACCGATCTCAAGCCGTGGCCCGCGCGCGAAGGCCGTCGCATAGATCTCGTCGCCGCTGCACAGGCCGGCGGGCGGCAGGGCAACCGCGATCTGAACGAGATCGGGGTCACCGGTCGCACGCCAGGCAATCGGGGCGAGGTCCTGTTCACGCACACCGAGCACCCGGAGCGGACCCACACCGCCGACGAGGCCCGCAGCCACCGCGAGGCCGACGACGACCGCGAGGATCGCGAGCACCCACAGGAGCGGCGCCAGCGACCTACGCCGGGGTACGTCGAACTCTCGGCGCAGTGTCACGGCTACTCCCGGCTCGCGGCTACTCCTGGCCTGCGGTCTCCACCGGCGGCGTATCCGGCAGGTCGACCTTCGCGGTCGAGACGAAGGTGAACTCCTTCTGCCCGTCGACCTCCACGGCATCCACGAGGACGATCGAGCCCGACGGCACCTCCCCGAAGAGCATCTTCTCGCTCAGCGGATCCTCCAGCTCGCGCTGGATGGTGCGCCGCAACGGCCGGGCGCCGAGCACCGGGTCATACCCGCGCTCGGCCAAGAGCACGCGCGCGGCCGGAGTCAACTCGATCGCGATGTCACGCTCCTTCAGCCGCTCGTCAAGGCGGTCGATCATGAGATCGACGATCTTCAAGATCTCGTCCTGGCTCAACTGGTGGAAGACGATCGTGTCGTCGATACGGTTGAGGAACTCGGGGCGGAAGTGCTGCTTGAGCTCCTGCTGCACCTTCACCTTCATCCGCTCGTACGCATTGGCATCGTCGTTCTCCGGCGCGAAGCCGAGCAGGACACCCTTCGAGACATCGCGACTGCCGAGGTTGGTCGTCATGATGATGACGGTGTTCTTGAAGTCGACCATGCGCCCCTGCGCATCGGTGAGGCGGCCTTCCTCCAGAACCTGCAGCAGCGAGTTGAAGATGTCCGGGTGCGCCTTCTCGACCTCGTCGAAGAGGACCACCGAGAACGGCTTGCGCCGCACCTTCTCGGTCAACTGACCACCCTCTTCGTAGCCGACGTATCCGGGTGGTGATCCGAAGAGCCGACTCGCGGTGTGCTTCTCGGCGTACTCGCTCATGTCAAGTGCGATGAGGGCATCCTCATCACCGAACAGGAACTCAGCCAGCGTCTTGGAGAGCTCGGTCTTGCCCACGCCCGACGGGCCGGCGAAGATGAAGGAGCCCGACGGCCGCTTGGGATCCTTCAGTCCCGCGCGGGTACGACGGATCGCCTTGCTGAGCGCCTTGATCGCCTGCTCCTGACCGATGACACGCTTGTGGAGCTCGTCCTCCATACGCAGCAGGCGCGCCGCGTCGTCCTCGGAGAGCTCGGTCACCGGGATGCCCGTCATCAGCGCGATGACCTCGGCGATCAGCCTCTCGTCGACCTCGGCGACGACGTCCATGTCGCCCGCCTTCCACTCCCGCTCGCGCTGGGACTTCTCGGCGAGCAACTGCTTCTCGCGGTCACGCAGCGACGCGGCCTTCTCGAAGTCCTGCTCGTCGATTGCCGACTCCTTGTCGCGGCGCACGTTGGCGATCCGCTCGTCGAACTCGCGGAGGTCCGGCGGCGCGGTCATGCGACGAATACGCAGGCGCGAACCGGCCTCGTCGATGAGGTCGATGGCCTTGTCGGGGAGCTGACGGTCCGAGATGTAGCGGTCGGAGAGCCGCGCCGCTGCTTCGAGTGCACCGTCGGTGATCGAGACCCGGTGATGCGACTCGTAGCGGTCGCGCAGACCCTTCAGGATCTCGACCGTGTCCTTGACGTCCGGCGCCGCCACCTGGATCGGAGCGAACCGCCGCTCCAGTGCGGCATCCTTCTCGACGTACTTGCGGTACTCGTCGAGCGTGGTCGCCCCGATGGTCTGCAATTCGCCGCGGGCGAGCATCGGCTTGAGAATGCTCGCCGCGTCGATCGCACCTTCGGCCGCGCCCGCACCGACGAGGGTGTGCATCTCGTCGATGAACAAGATGATGTCACCGCGGGTGCGGATCTCCTTGAGGACCTTCTTCAGGCGCTCCTCGAAATCACCGCGGTAGCGGCTGCCAGCAACAAGTGCACCCAGGTCGAGCGTGTACAGCTGCTTGTCCTTCAGGGTCTCGGGAACCTCACCGCGAATGATGTCCTGCGCGAGGCCTTCCACGATCGCGGTCTTGCCGACTCCGGGTTCGCCGATCAGCACGGGGTTGTTCTTGGTACGACGTGACAGCACCTGCATGACCCGCTCGATCTCCTTCTCGCGCCCGATCACCGGGTCGAGCTTGCCCTCGCGCGCGGCCAGGGTGAGGTTGCGGCCGAACTGGTCGAGCACAAGCGATGTCGACGGAGTGCCCTCCGCGGGACCTCCGGACGTCGCGGGCTCCTTGCCCTGGTAGCCCGACAGCAACTGGATGACCTGCTGACGCACCCGGTTGAGGTCAGCTCCGAGCTTGACCAGGACCTGTGCGGCGACTCCTTCGCCCTCGCGGATGAGGCCGAGCAGAATGTGCTCGGTCCCGATGTAGTTGTGGCCGAGCTGCAGGGCCTCACGAAGCGAGAGCTCGAGGACCTTCTTGGCGCGCGGCGTGAACGGAATGTGCCCGCTCGGTGCCTGCTGCCCCTGACCGATGATCTCCTCGACCTGCTGGCGGACGGCCTCGAGGGAGATCCCGAGGCTCTCCAGGGCCTTCGCGGCGACGCCCTCACCCTCGTGGATAAGGCCAAGCAGGATGTGCTCGGTCCCGATGTAGTTGTGGTTGAGCATCCGGGCCTCTTCCTGGGCCAGGACGACCACCCGACGGGCTCGGTCGGTGAACCTCTCGAACATCTCCAACTCCTCGCCGCGGACCGCATCCGCTCCGCTTGCCGTACTTGATGCTAACGCCTCCACCGGACACATGCTCCGGCGAGCGACCCCGGGAAACACCCCGGGGACATACCCCTCGGACATACCCCTGGGAACGTCAACCCGCGCCGCCCCATGGGTATTCCCGGACTAGCCCCGGCGCAGTCCCGCCCGGATCCCCGCCACGACCCACGCGGCGTACGTCGCCTGACCGCGGGCGGTGACCATACGGCGGGCCTCCGTCGGGTTGCGCATATTGCCCAACTCGATGAGGACGATCGGCACATCCGAGAAGTTGAGCGTGGACAGGTAGTTCCACTGGGTCAGGCCCCCGGAGATGTACGTCGACGGCACGGCACCGGCGGCCGTCATCGCGGAGACCATTCGGCGGCCCACTCGCGCGGACGGTGCTGCGATGTCGTCGGTCCAGCCGGGCACCACCGAGGGCGTGACAATGAAGAACCCGTGCCCCGACGCCGCCGCCCCGTCGGCATGGATCGACACCGTGAGGTCCGCCCCCACACGGGCGCCGAACCGGCCGCGGTCCCAGACGCACGGACCCCACTCGCGGTAGGAGTTCGTGGTCCGCGTCAGGTACACGGTTGCGCCCTGTCGCTCCAGTCGGGAGCGCACCCGCTGGGCGACATTCCACACGAAGGTCGACTCGGGGTAACCACCGTTGGTGGCGGTCCCGGTCGTGTTGCAGCCACGGTCCTCGACACCGTTGAACCGCGACTGCGCGAGGTAGCGGGCGAACGCCGGATTGGCGTTGCCCAACTGATGGCCCGGGTCGAGGGCGATAACGAGGCCAGCCAGCGGGCGGGCGTCGCGGTCGCGTTGCAGCGCGCCTGCGTTCGCGGCGTGCGCTCCCGCCGACCCCGGCGCGACCACCACCAGCGCAAGCGCGACCAGTGTGACGCCCGCGATGCCGGGTCGGTGGACGCGCACTCGCGCTACTCCCGCTCGGTCAGATGACGCAGCATGCGCACATTGCCGAGGGTGTTGGGCTTCACGCGCTCGAGGTCGAGGAACTCGGCCACACCTTCGTCGTAGGACCGCAGCAACTGCTCGAACACATCCGGGTCGACCGGGGTGCCGTCGATCTCGTGGAATCCGTGGCGGGTGAAGAACTCCGTCTCGAAGGTCAGGCAGAACAGTCGCGAGACCCCGATGGCTCGGGCGCGTTCGACTAGTGCGTCCAGGATGCGCGACCCAAGGCCGGTCCGGCGATGAGTGGGCTCGACAGCGACGGTGCGGATCTCGGCGAGGTCCTCCCACATCACGTGCAGCGCCCCGCACGCCACCACGGCACCGTCGAGGTCCGCCACCAGGAACTCCTGGACGTCCTCGTAGAGCGCGACGGTTGCCTTGGACAGCAGACGTCGATCGTCGGCGTAGGTGTCGACGAGTCTGCGGATCGCCACTACGTCACCGGTGCGCGCGGGTCGGATCTGCATCACCGCTGCTCCGGTTTCACCAGCGGGAAGAGGATGGTCTCACGGATGCCCAGGCCGGTGAGCGCCATGAGGAGCCGGTCGATGCCGACTCCGATGCCGCCCGCCGGGGGCATGCCGTGTTCGAGGGCGCGCAAGAAGTCGTCATCTAGCCGCATGGCCTCGACATCACCGCGGGCGCCAAGACCGGCTTGCTCGACGAGGCGGTCACGCTGGATGACTGGGTCGTTCAACTCTGAGTACCCGGTCGCAAGTTCGAACCCGTCGACGTAGAGGTCCCACTTCTCGACTAGTCCGGGGATACCGCGGTGCGACTTCACGAGCGGGGAGGTGTCGGCTGGGAAATCCCGCACGAAGGTCGGGCCATCGAACGTCGGCGCGACGAAGTGCTCGAAGAGTTCCTCGACGATCTTTCCGTTGACCCACAGCGGGGTGACAGCGATCCCGGCCTTCTCGCAGAGCGTGACGAGATCCCCGCGGGGAGTATCGGCCGTGATCTCGCACCCGACCGCGGCGGACACCGCCGGATAGAGCTCCAGATGGGTCCACTCTCCGCCGAGGTCGTGCACCGAGCCGTCGTAGTGGGTGACCTGGAGGGTCCCGCACACCGCAAGTGCCGACTCCTGGATGAGCGTTCGGGTCAGATCCGCCATGACGTTGTAGTCGGCGTACGCCTGGTACGCCTCGAGCATCACGAACTCGGGTGAGTGCGTCGAGTCGGCGCCCTCATTGCGGAAGTTGCGGTTGATCTCGAAGACGCGCTCGATCCCACCGACCAGGGCACGCTTGAGGAAGAGCTCGGGGGCGATGCGCAGGAAGAGCTCGAGGTCGAAGGCATTCGAGTGCGTCACGAAGGGCCGCGCCGTCGCACCGCCGTGCATCGTCTGCAGCATCGGGGTCTCGACCTCGAGGAAGTCGCGGTCCATGAGGCTGCGACGGAGCGCGGCGAGTGTGCGCACGCGGGTGCGGGCCGTCTGCCGTGCCTCAGGACGCATGATGAGGTCGACGTAGCGCTGGCGCACGCGACCCTCCTCGGTCAGAGGGCGATGTGCGACGGGTAGCGGGCGTAAGGCCTTGGCCGCCATGCGCCACTCGGTCGCCATGATCGACAACTCACCCCGGCGCGACGCGACGACCTCACCTCCGACGTAGACCAGATCGCCCAGATCGACGTACGCCTTGAAGTCCGCAAGTGCTTCCTCGCCGACGACCGCGAGGGACAACATCGCCTGGATCTCCTCGCCGTCACCGGACCGCAGGGTCGCGAAGACCAACTTGCCGGTGTCGCGGAGGAAGAGCACGCGACCGGCCAGGCCGACGACCGTACCGGTGCTCGCACCGGGCTCAAGGGCGGTGAACTGCGCGCGCACCTGCGGGATGGTGTGCGTCACCGGGAGCGCTACCGGGTACGGCGCTCCGCCTTCAGCCAACAACCGCGCCCGCTTCTCATGGCGCACGCGCATCTGCTCGGGGAGGTCGTCCAGGTCCGCCGAATCGCTCACCCGCGCAAGGGTAGTGCCCGCGACGATCCGTCGGTCACTCCGCCGCTGGGCGGTCCGATTCGACGTTCTTGGCGAAGACCAACTGCAATCCGACGAGTGTCAGGTCGGGCCGGTGCGCCGTGATGGTGGTGGACTCGGGAACGACGATCGGGGCGAGGCCGCCGGTTGCGATGACGGCCGTGACGCCCCCTAGTTCGGCTGTGATCCGGCTGACCAGACCGTCGACCTGACCGGCGAACCCGTAGATCGCACCGGACTGGAGTGCCTCGACCGTGTTGCGCCCGATCACCGAGCGCGGTGTGACGAGTTCGACCTTGCGCAACTGGGCCGCGCGGGAGGCCAGGGCGTCGAGGGAGATCTCGATCCCCGGGGCCAGGGCGCCGCCTAGGAACTCCCCCCTGGCCGAGACGACGTCGAGATTCGTTGAGGTCCCGAAGTCGACGACGATGCACGGGCCGCCGAACAGGTGGTGTGCCGCCATCGTGTTGACGATCCGATCGGCTCCCACCTCCTTCGGGTTGTCGGTCAGGATCGGCACACCGGTCTTGACACCTGGTTCGACGATGACTGTGGGGACGTGAGCGAAGTAGCGCTCGAGCATGTGTCGCATCTCGCGTAGGACGGCCGGCACCGTCGAACACATGGCGATTCCCGTGACATCCGGCTCACCGGCTAGCAGGCCACGGATGACCAGCACCATCTCATCCGCTGTCGTCCGCGCGTCGGTCTTGATCCGCCAGTCGCGAACGAGCTCGGCTCCGTCGAACAATCCGAGGACGGTGTTGGTGTTTCCGACGTCGATCGTCAACAGCATGCGAACTCCCTCACGTTTCGCCCGGCGATGTCTCGCGCAGGTCTGCACCAATATCGAGGACCGGGGCCGAGTGTGTCAGCGCGCCGATCGCGAGGAAGTCGACCCCGGTCTCCGCCACCGCGCGCGCCCGATCGAGAGTGAGACCGCCCGAGGCCTCCAGTCGCGCGCGGCCCGCGGTCCGGCGGACAGCCTCGGACAAGTCAGCGATGCTGAAGTTGTCGAGCAGCACCAGGTCGGCGCCGGCCTCGACCACCTCGTCAAGTTGGCCGAGTGTGTCGACTTCCACCTCGACCGGCAACCCGGGGAACTCTCGGCGCACCGCCGCGAACGCCGCAGCGACGCCGCCGGCGGCCAGGACGTGGTTGTCCTTGACAAGCGCCGCGTCTGAGAGGGACATGCGGTGGTTCACCCCGCCGCCGCAGCGCACGGCGTATTTCTCCAGCGCTCGCAGGCCCGGCGTTGTCTTGCGGGTATCGCGGATCCGCGCGTTCGTCCCGGCGACCGCGCTAACCCACGCGGCCGTTGCTGTGGCGATGCCGGAGAGGTGGCCGACGAGGTTCAAGGCGGTGCGCTCCGCCAGGAGGAGGTCGCGGGTCCGGCCGCGCGCGGTCACCACGAGGTCCCCGGGACTCACTCGCCGGCCGTCATCTGCCGCAACAGTCACGTCATCGACGCCGACCTGCACGAAGACCGCCGCAGCCACTGCGGCCCCCGCGACTACACCGCTGGCGCGCGCAACCAGATCGAGGGTGGAGCGCTGCTCCCGCGGCACGGTCGCGACCGAGGTCGCGTCCACGCCGCCGTCGAGGTCCTCATCGATCGCCGCGCGGGCCAGCGTGGCCACAACGACCGGGTCGAGACCGCCTGCGCGCAGCCGCTCGGCGATGTCATCGGGAAGCCGCATCGGGGCCGGGCCGGTGGTCATTCGTGCACCGGCTCGATCTCGCGGTGCAGCTTCTGCGCATCATCCATCGTCGTCACAAGGTGGACCCGCCACCGGGCGTCGTCGCGGTCGGGGAAGTCCTCGCGCCAGTGTGAGCCGCGGGTCTCGGTGCGATCGGCCGCGTGGCCGACCAATGCGCTTGCGAGGTGCGCCATGTTGGTGCACTCCCAGTCTTCGGTGCACGCGCTGCCGTCGCGCGTCAACTCGTCGAGTGTCGCCGCGGCGGCGGTGAGTGAATCCCGACTGCGTAGCACGCCGGCGTACCTGTCCATCGTCGCCTGGATCGCACGTCGGCTGCGGTCGTTGATCAATGGCACCACCGGTCCGTCGCCGTCCACCGGATCACGGCGCGGCGGCAGGCCCGCCGCCAGGGCGGCACCGATTCGGTCGGCGAAGACGAGCCCTTCGAGCAGGCTGTTGGACGCAAGCCGGTTTGCGCCGTGCACACCCGTGCACGCAACTTCACCGCAGGCGAACAGACCCGGGATCGTGGAACGCCCGGATAGATCGGTGCGGATACCACCGGACACGTAGTGGGCGGCGGGGGCGACCGGGATCAGGCTTGTCACCGGGTCGATGCCGTGATCGCGGCAGACCTGGAGGATCGTCGGGAAGCGGTTCGCCCAGGTCGTCTCCCCTAGCGCACGGCCGTCGAGCCATGTGTGCGGGGCGCCGCTGGCCTGCAATCGTCGCATGATCGCCTTCGCAACGACGTCACGCGGGGCGAGATCGGCCAGCGGGTGCTCCCCCTCCATGAATCGAACGCCATCATCGTCGCGAAGCACCGCACCTTCACCACGCACGGCCTCGGAGATCAGCGGTTGCTGGCCGCGGCCACCCGGCCCGAGCCACAGGACCGTCGGATGAAACTGCACGAACTCAAGATCAGCGAGCGCTGCACCGGCGCGAAGTGCCAGCGCAACACCATCACCGGTCGCGACATCTGGGTTGGTCGTCTGGCCGAAGATCTGCCCGAACCCGCCCGTGGCCATCACGACGACGGGAGCGAGGATCGCGCCGACGCCGTCCCGGCGACCCTGTCCCATCACGTGCACGGTGATGCCCTGGGCTGCGCCGGTGCTGTCGACGAGGAGGTCGATCACCAGAGCCTGTTCGAGGACCTCGATTCCCGCGCGCGCCACCGCTGCGACGAGCGTGCGAGAGATCTCGGCACCGGTGGCATCGCCGCCCGCGTGCGCGATGCGATCGCGAAGGTGCCCTCCCTCCCGGGTCAAGGCGATAGCACCGCTCGGATCCGTGTCGAAGTGGGCGCCAAGTGCGATCAGCGCACGCACGGCGCCGGGGCCTTCAGTCACGAGGGTGCGCACCGCATCGAGGTCGCACAGGCCGGCCCCGGCCTCCAGGGTGTCGCGCAGGTGCTCGGCCGGCGAGTCGTCCTCGGCGAGTGCGGCGGCGATACCGCCCTGCGCCCACCGCGTCGACCCCTCCTCCACCCGTCCCTTGGTCACGAGCAGCACCTGCAGTCCGAGGGCGCGAAGGTGAAGGGCCGCTGTGAGGCCCGCTACGCCGGACCCCACGATGACGACATCCGCCTCCTGCGCCCAACCCGGCGCTGGGGCGTCCAATCGCGGCCGGGGTGCGCTCACCCGTCCACCTGCTCGGGCAGGGCCTGCGGACCGCCGAGGTTCACCGGCACGTTGTCGATCAGCCGTGTCGCACCGACCCGGGCGGCGACGAGCACCCGACCCGGGCCGGCGGCGGCGGGTTCGGCGAGGTCGGGGTCGGTGACCGCCACGTAGTCGATGGTGAGATCCGCCAGGGCGGAACGAACTGCGGCGCGGACATCCTCGGCACCCGCACCGGCCAACGCCGCGGCGACCCCGACGCCGAGCGCCCTCGGGATGGCCGCGGCGACCGAGCGCTCCTGCGCTGAGAGGTAGCGATTGCGACTGCTCATCGCCAGACCGTCACTCTCGCGCACGGTGGGGACCCCGATGATTCGGAGCGGGCCACCGGACGTTCCGAATCGGAGGTCAGCAGCCATCAGTCGGATGAGCGTGAGTTGCTGGTAGTCCTTCTCCCCGAACACCGCGACATCCGCGGCCGTCAGGTTGAGCAGTTTGGCGACGACCGTGAGCACACCTCGGAAATGCCCCGGCCGATGTGCCCCCTCGAGGATGTCGCCCAGCGGACCCGGATCCACCGTCACGACCTGCGGGGTTGGGTAGACCTGGTCGAGGTCCGGGGCGAAAACCACGTCGACCCCTCGCGAGGCGCACAGTTCCACATCGGCATCGAGACTGCGCGGATAGACCGCGAAGTCCTCATTCGCACCGAACTGCAGCGGGTTGACAAAGATGGTGGCGACGACCTGGCCGTCGATGTTCTCGCGAGCGATCTCCATCAAGTGCGCGTGACCCTCATGGAGCGCACCCATCGTCATCACGACAGCGCGCGGCCCCTGGAGGACCTGATGCAATGTCGCCGCATCACGGACGAGGATGGTCACGCGCGATCACCGGCGAGCACGGTCAGGAGAGCTGCGGCTGACTCGGGGGCGAGGACGCCGGCCGCTAGGGCGCGATCCGCAGTGACGCGTGCGAGCGCGACGTACGTCCTCTGCGCCTGCGGCGATGCGGCGGCGAGAACGTCGATGTGTGCGGCAACGGTGTCCGCATCGCCGCGCGCCACGGGGCCTGTCAACACTCGATCACCGTGGTGCAGCGCATTGTCGAGGGCCGCCCTCAGCAGCGGCTCGAGGAGCAACTCCGGCGATGCCACCCCGGCCGTGCGCAGCAGATCGGTCGACTGGCACACCAGCGCCATGAGGTGATTGGCCGCATGGGCGATAGCCGCGTGATAGAGCGAACGCGACTCCTCGGGAATCACCATCGGCTCACCGCCCATCTCGACCACCAGCGCCTGTGCCATCGGCAGGAGCGGGTCGGGTGCGGTCACCCCGAAGGGGCACCCGGTGAGTCGTGTCAGGTCGAGGCTGGTTCCGGTGAAGGTCATCACGGGGTGGAGTGCGAGTGGCAACCCGCCGACGGCGGTAAGTGGGTCAAGTACCGCGCAGCCGTAGCGGCCGGAGGCATGGACGATGACATGTCCGGGTCGTACCCGGGACACCGATGCACTCACCACGTGGACCAGCGCATCGTCAGGCACGGTGAGCAGCACGAGGTCGACCATGTCGAACAAGGTGTCCTGGTCGACGATCGGGACACCGGGAAGGAGTGCCTCGGCGCGCACCCGGGACAGATCAGAGACCGCGTAGGCCGCCACCACCGGGTGACCGGCGCGCTGAAGCGCGGCGCCGAGCACACTTCCCGCCCGACCGGTGCCGACGACTCCGACGCGTAGGCGCGGCGGGGTCTGCTGCGCAGCCATGACCGGAGAGCCTACGCGCCGGACGGCGTACGCCACACTGCGGTCATGGTGACGTGGCGCGAAGCATGGGAGGCGGCGAACCTTTCGTTCTACAGCACGCAGCACCCCGACAGCCACTTCCGGACCTCCGCCGCATACGCCGATGTGCTCGCCCCGGCGATCGCGCACTTCGTCGAGGGTGGGCTGCCGGCCCCCCGGGAGCACCTCGACATCGAAGTGGTCGATGTGGGGGCGGCCGATGCTGCTCTCGGCACGTACGTAGCGCAGGAACTCGCGGCGCGCGGATGGCAAACGCGCACGCGATCGTTCGATCTGAGACCCGGCCCCGCAGTGACGGTTGGCGTAGTGCCGCAGGCCCTGAAGCACTCCTATGCTCATCGCAGCACGCAAACGTTCGGCGTGGTCCTCGCACATGAGTTCCTAGACGATGTCCCTTGCGAGCGCATCGTGATCGACGACACCGCGTCACCACGTCTCTTGCTGGCGGAAGGTGGCAGCACGATCATCGGTCCGCGACTGAATGATCCCGTGTGCGCTCGCTGGGGCATCGACGTCCGTGGCCTCGTCACGTGGTGGCAGAAGTGGGCACCGTGTACTACGCCGGGAGTCGTCATAGACATTGGAGATGCACGTGACGCGGCATGGTGCGCCATGCTCACCTACTTCGATCGCGGTCTCGCCCTCGCTGTCGACTACGCCATAACGCGTGCGGACCGTACG
>JBILVH010000135.1:0-5357 GCA_044370555.1 Candidatus Nanopelagicales bacterium | reverse complement strand
CGCGCAGGCGTGGTCCGCCAATCCGCAGGCGCTATACGACTGGAACGAGATCAATCAAGCAGCTGCGAACGGTCGGCACCGTACCGTCGTGCCCGACGGTCAGTTGTGCAGTGCCGGCCGGACCAAGTACGCGGCCTTTGACACCCCCTCGACGCAGTGGAAGGCGACAGCGCTCCGTCCGGACGCAGATGGCAAGTACACGCTCACGTGGACGTCATCGGCACCGCATGCGACGAAGTACTTCAGGATCTTCCTGACGAAGCCGACCTACCGACCCACCGCTCCGCTGCGCTGGTCCGATCTTGTCCTCGTGCACGACTCGGGTGCCCGGCCACGCGAGACGACCACCACACTTCGTGTCAACCTGCCCGCGCGCAAGGGTCGGCACATCCTCTACACCGTCTGGCAGCGCAGTGACTCACCCGAAGCGTTCTACTCCTGTGCCGATGTGATCCTCGGCGGTGGTGGTGTGACTCCGACTCCGACTCCGACTCCGACTCCGTCTCCCACCCCGACTCCTACACCTACACCGACTCCCGGCCATGGTGACCACGGCATGCCGGGGACGACCGAGGGAGTGGTCGCCACGACCAGTGTCTCCAGTGACTGGGGCACGGGATTCTGCGCCAACGTCACAGTCTCGACGGCGTCAGCCACGGATAAGCACTGGCGGGTCGACCTACCGCGCGATCTGGTGATCACAAGCCTGTGGAACGGGGTGCGCACCCAGCAGCCCGACGGCACGGTCAGTGTCGGCGGCAGCGAGTGGAATCACATGGTGAAGTCCGGACAGTCAACATCGTTCGGCTACTGCGCCAGCCGGAACGGAGTTGCCCCGACACCGACACCGACACCCACACCCACACCCACACCCACACCCACACCCACACCCACACCCACACCCACGCCCACGCCCACGCCCACACCGACACCGACGCCCACGCCGGGCAACTCGCGGGTCGTTGCGTACTACGCGGGCTGGGCTACCTATGGTCGCAACTACCAGGTGTCGCAGATCCCCGGGGACAAGATCACCCACATCAACTACGCCTTCGCAAACATCTCCAACGGCCGATGCGTACTCGGGGACTCCTACGCCGACACCGACAAGTTCTTCCCAGGGGACTCGTGGGATAGCGGCGTCTTGCGCGGCAACTTCAACCAGTTGCGCCTGCTGAAAGCGAAGTACCCGCATCTGAAGACGCTGATCTCCGTCGGTGGCTGGACGTGGTCGGCGAACTTCTCGGCCATCGCAGCTGACCCGGCAAAGCGCGACGCCTTCGTCGATTCATGCGCTGATTTCATGGAGCGCTACGGGTTCGACGGTATCGACATCGACTGGGAGTACCCGGTGTCCGGTGGGATGCAGGCCGGCATTGCGGCCGACAAGGTCAACTACACGGCTCTGATGCGAGACTTCCGCGAAGAGCTTGATCGCCGCGAGCTGACGGATCGCCGGGACTATCTCCTGACGATCGCAGCACCCGCCGGTCCGACTACCTTGCGCAACCTGGAGATCTCGAAACTCGCGGCTACGCTCGATTGGATCAACCTCATGTCCTACGACTACTACGGCGCGTGGGACAAGCCAACCGGTCACAACGCCCCGCTGTTCCGATCAACCTACGACAATGGGCCAGCAGGCTTTGATGTTGATGCCTCTGTCCGCGCCTACCTGGCCACGGGTATGTCAGCCGACAAACTGGTGCTCGGACTGCCGCTGTACGGCCGTGGCTGGAGCGGAGTCTCAGCGGGGGGCAGTGCCACCGGCCTGTACTCCAACGGAACGGGTGCCTCCACGGGCACTTGGGAGGCTGGCGTCATCGACTATGACGACATCGTGGCGAACTATCTGCCTCGAATGACTCGGTACTGGGATCCGGCCTCCAAGGTGCCCTACCTCTGGGACCCAGCCGCGAAGGTGTTCATCTCTTATGACGATGCAGAATCCCTGCGCATCAAGGCCCGCTACCTCAAGGAGCTAGGACTTGGCGGTGTGATGGTCTGGGAGTTGAGCAGCGATCGGAAGGGTGTGCTCCTCGATGCGGTGAACGGAGTTCTCAGCTAGACCGCGACCGCCGAGCGCGTGCTCAACTCGCAGCGCGTATTGCGTGCACGTGCTCGGCGGTCGAGCCGCAACAGGCTCCAACGATGTCGATGCCCCAGCCCCGAAACTCCACGGCCAGGACCGCCATTTCCTCGGGGGTCCCGTCGTACTCGAATGATGCGCCGACAAGCTTGGGCAGGCCGGCATTGGGCTGTGCCATAAGCAGCAGGCCCTCGGGGCGGGCGGCCACCATCTCCTGCACGATGATCCGCGCCTCGTCATAGCCGCGGCCACAGTTGGCGCCCGCGGCCGAAACGCCGAGCTCAGCTAGGCGCTGCACGGCAACACCCGGCTTGACACCCATCATCGTCCGTAGGTTCGTATCGAAGCTCATCGTCGCGAGGATCGGCATACCGGGGGCAACCCGCTGAGCCGCGCGCACTGCAGCCTCCACCTCGGAGAGGTCACTCATAGTCTCAATCACGATCCCGTCAACACCGCCGTCGACGAGTCCGTTGATCTGCTCGGCGAAGTACTCCACGGCGGTCTCGGGAGTAAGGGTGCCCATCGGCTCCATGAGATCGCCTAGCGGACCGATATCACCTAGCGCGTAGACGTCAGTGAACTCGTCGGCAACCGCGCGAGTCAGCTCCGCAGCCGCACGATTGAGTTCGTAGACCCGGTCACCGAGGCCGTGCATGTCGAGGCGTGGCCGACTGCCCCCGAAGGTGTTGGTGGTCAGCAAGGTCGCGCCCGCAGTGGCGTAGCCCCGCAGGATCCCGCGCACGACCTCGGCGTGATCGACATTCCACAACTCCGGCGCCCCACCGTCATCCAACCCGGCTGCCTGCAGCGCGGTACCCATGGCGCCGTCGCCTACCAGGGGTGCACCGCTGCGCAGCCGCTCGGACAACGTCATGGTCGTACCGCCCATCAAGACCTCCTCGACTCGTCGGGGGCCTACCCTAGTCGCGCCCCGACGCCACGTTGCGCACCCCGTGCGGATGCGGTCTGCTTGCCCCATCACTCAGGAGTACGGCACAACTGGAGGTAGGCATGGCTGACGTAATCGGGGTACCGAGCCCCTACACATGGGATGCACCGTTCCGCTACTCGCAGGCGACCCGGATCGGCGATCTGATCTTCGTCTCCGGGCAGGCCGCGGTGGGGCCGGAGGGCACCGTTGTCGGGGAGGGGGACTTCGACGCACAGGCCGCGCAGGTCTTCGCCAACCTAGAGGCTGTCCTGGCCGCGGCCGGCAGTTCGCTCCGCAAGGTCGCGAAGGTCAACATCTACCTGACTGACATGTCGTACTTCCCCAAAGTGCTTGAGCTCCGGGAACGGCACTTCACGGCCCCATATCCGGCGGACACCACCGTCGAGGTGACCGCGCTCGCCCTGCCCGGGCTCATGATCGAGATCGACGTCATCGCGACCGCATAATGCCGTGCGTGTAGGCCCACCGGCGTCGTAGCGTGGTCCCGTGACCGATCGACAGTCGAAGGGCGCCGCGCGCGCGTTGGGCCTTCTCGCGGACTGGCTCGCGGGGCGGCCGCCGACCCGCTCCGGCGCGCGGGAGATCGAGCAGGCCCACCAGGGTGCGGTGGCGGCGTACCGCGCAGAGACCAGGCGGTACGCACTGCGGAGTCGGGCCCTGCAGGCCCAGGCCACCGGCGGAACAGCGGTCGCGGGCGTAGCCGGCACTGTCGGGGTCTTCGACATCATCGCTGAGACGGTCACCGGGACCGGCGCGGTCACGGGACCGGCGTGGGTTTGGATAACGGTCACCGCCGGCAGCACGGTGGTCGCTCTTCGCGCGCGCGCTGTACGACGACGCCTACGTCCGCCAGCCGCACCAGCCATTCCCCCACCCCCGCCCAGCCCACTACCCCGGGACGCAGTGGGCGCCGCCGAGGCGGCGCGGTTGACGAGTCTGAGGGTGCAACTCCTGCAGGTCGCACCGACGATCGATGGGCTCGAACCCGCCGCCGGCGCGGAATTGCGGCACGCCGATGCCCAGGCCGCCCCCGCACTCAATGCCCTGGTGGACCGCCTCGTGGTGCTCGACCGGATCATGCGCGCACGCACCGGCGTTCCAGGGCAGGACTCAGCCGCTGACGCGGCCTACGAGTCCGCGCTTGAACTGCGCGACCGCCTAGCCTCCGGGTGCGCGGCGTACGACGCCCTGCTGGCGGCCTGCGCTCGCCTGATGGCCGCCCCCGAGGTAGGTACGTCGACGGACGACATCCTCGGCCCGGCTCTCGACGCGATGGTTGCGTACGCGCACGGACTGCGCCGTTCAGCGTCTGTCGATGACGACCTGTAGCCGCCGAACCGTCAACGGACCGCGAAGGTCGGCTCCTTGAGTTTGATCATCAACGCCTCCAAGCACAGCAAAGGTGTCACGTTGGCTCCGATCTCGAGCCGGGCGTAGGCCACCGCATCGAGTCTGCGGGCGGTGTCTTCGGGGGTCGACCGCACCGCCACCTGCGTCAACTGCGTGCGCATCTCTTCGTTGATAAGGGGCACAACGCCGTCACACTGCACGACCAGGACATCGCGGTAGAAGCCAGCGAGATCCACGAGCGCGCGGTCGATCTGGTCGCGGATCACTCGGGTTCGGCGACTCTTCTGGGACTTCTGCAGGTCCTTCAGCGGCTTGCTCGCGAGACGCTTCGCCTTGGTGGCGGCTGGCCCCTCGGCACCCTCGCCGTAAGCACGAAGGAGGTCGGACTCCTCGCGGGCGTCGAGGTCGTCGGTGATCGCCGCCGCATCCTCGGTCGCAGCAGCCAGCAGGTCGGCCGCAGCAACAAAGCAGCCGCCGAGGTCGTGGAGTTCGAGTGGCAGGCGGAGCACCTCGTGCCGCCGGATCCGGACCCGCTCGTCCGTCGCGAGCGCGCGAGCCCGGCCGATGTGACCCTGGGACGCCCGAGCAGCAAAGGCTGCGATCGCCGCATCCGCGCCGTAGCGGGTCTGCAGGGCCTCGGCGATATCGGCCACCGACGGCGTCCGCAGGGTGATGTGTCGGGTGCGGGAGCGGATCGTGGGCAGGACGTCCTCGACGCTGGGGGCGCACAGGATCCACACGGTCGCCGGCGGCGGCTCCTCGATCGCCTTGAGCAATCTGTTGAGCGCCTGCTCAGTCAATCGATCGGCATCCTCGACGACGATGACGTGCCAGGTGCCGGTCGTCGGAGCAAGCGAGGCGTGCAGGACGAGTGCCTCGGTGTCCTCCGCGCCGTAGGACAGGCCCTCGGGGCGCACCACCTCGACATCGGGATGCGTGCCGGAGACCGCCGTACGGCAGGCC
>JBILVH010000134.1:0-5374 GCA_044370555.1 Candidatus Nanopelagicales bacterium | reverse complement strand
TTCCCGTACGACGACCTGCGGGCAACCAACGCGGCCCGCACGCGCCTTGACCCCGAATACGAGTTGTTGGATACGGGGATATTCGACGACGACCGCTACTGGATCGTCGATGTTGCCTATGCGAAGCAGACCCCGACCGATGTCTCCATGCGCGTCCGCATCACCAACGCAGGCCCGGAGTCTGCGACGATCCATGTCCTGCCCACCCTGTGGTTCCGCAACACGTGGTCGTGGGGCTCTGATCGGATGCCACCCCACATGGCGTTGGACGGTGGCCGCGTGACCGCCGACCACCCGCGCCTCGGTCGCTACCACTTCGAGGCCGACGCTGACCCCGACGGGAGGCCGCCCGTCCCGTTGTTCTGCGACAACGTCACCAACACCACCGGCCTGTACGGCGAAGGTGCGACGCCCCTGAGTGCCTACCCGAAGGACGGGATCAACGACCACGTCGTGGCGGGCCAGCCGACGGTCAACCCCGACCTGCAGGGGACGAAGTCGGCATGGTGGTACGTCCTCACCGTCCCCGCGGGTGAGACCACGGAGATCAGACTGCGCCTGCATTCGCCGCTTCCGGGTGTGCTAGAGCACACCGAATGGTCGGGGCAAGACTTCGCCGATCTCATGGACACCCGCGAGCGCGAGGCTGATGAGTTCTACGCCGGGCTGGCTGGCCCTGAAGTCAGCGCCGCACACGCGACGATCATGCGACGCGCATTTGCGGGGATGGTCTGGGGCAAGCAGTTCTATCGGTACGACGTGTCGCGGTGGCTCGACGGTGACCCCGATCAACCGCCCCCGCCACCGGAGCATTCCGCGATCCGGAATGCGAAGTGGCGCACCCTGGACGCCCACGATGTCCTCTCTATGCCCGATCCGTGGGAGTACAACTGGTTCGCCGCATGGGACCTTGCCTTTCACACCGTCGTCTTCGCACACATTGATCCCGAGTTCGCGAAGTACCAACTTCTGACGCTTCTGCGCGAGTGGTACATGCACCCGAACGGAGCCTTGCCCGCCTACGAATGGAACTTCGACGATGTCAATCCTCCCGTGCACGCGTGGGCAGCCATCCGGGTCTTCGAGATCGACGGTGCTCGCGACTTCGACTTCCTGGCCCGCGTGTTCCACAAACTGCTCATCAACTTCACCTGGTGGGTCAATCGGGTCGACGTTGATGGCAACAATGTGTTCGAGGGTGGCTTTCTTGGCCTCGACAACATCGGCCCGATCGACCGGTCGCATCTGCCGGAGGGGTACCGCATCAATCAGGTGGACGGCACCGCGTGGATGGCGTTCTACGCCCTGATGCTGCTGCGTATGGCGATCCGTCTGCGCACCGTGGATGAGTCCTACTCGGGTATGACCCTGAAGTTCCTTGAGCACTTCGCGGGGATCTGCGACGGCATGGCTTCGACCGGCATGTTCGACCCAGAGGATGGCTTCTTCTACGACCAACTCGTGCACCCCGACGGCAGTACCCAGCCGATCAAGGTGCGCTCGCTGGTGGGCGTGATCCCCGTGCTCGCGGCGGCATACGTGGACTATGACGCCACGGTTGCCGGCGCCGAGCGTATGCAACGGCGATTCGCCGATTTCCTGCGCCGACGCGGCTTCGATGCGAGCAATGTCAACTCATCGGGATTCGTCCAGATGCGCCGCGTTGGCTCGGCCACGTCGGTCCTGCTGACCGTCGCGGACCCCGAACGCCTGCGCCGGGTCTTGATGGAGGTGCTGTCCGAAGAGTCGCTGCTATCGCCATTCGGTCTGCGCTCATTGTCGAAGCGGCTGGACGGACATCCTTATGACGTGGAGGTCGGTGGCCAGACCTTCAGCATCGACTACGAGCCGGCCGAGTCGCGAACGACGATGTACGGCGGCAACTCGAACTGGCGCGGTCCGGTGTGGTTCCCGATCAATCACCTCGTCATCGAGGCGCTCGAGCGCTACCACATGTACCTCGGAGATGACTTCCGCGTGGAGTTCCCGACCGGCAGCGGTGCCCTCATGGACCTCGGTGAAGTGGTTCATGAATTGCGTTGCCGACTTATCAGCCTGTTCGAACCGGATGCCTCGGGGTGGTTTGCGGCCTTGGGTGCGCATCCGAAGTTCCGCTCCGATGCGCGCTGGCAGGAGCCGCTGTTTTACGAGTATTTCCATGGGGATTGTGGGTATGGACTCGGTGCCAGTCACCAGACCGGTTGGACCGGGCTGGTCGCCGACCTGATCGTCGGCCGGCGCGGGTGATATCGCTTCCGCCACTGATGTGTCCCAGATAACGCGGTGACTGGAGTCAGGCTGAGTCCCCGCTTTCACACCTGATGCACGATGTCGTGGAATGATGCCTCGCGTGACTGAACAGCCGGCCAGCATGGCGGGGAAGGCTGTGCGCCCGCCGCGCCAGCGGGGCCGCGCATCGAGCGAGAGGTCGCTGATTGATGCGGCCACGGTGCTCTTCGCCGAACGCGGACCAAGTGCCGTCACCGTGCGGATGATCGCGGAGCGTGCTGGAGTCAATCACGGTCTCGTGCACCACTACTTCGGTAGCAAGCAGGGGCTCGTGCGCGCAGTGGTGACGGATCTCGCCGCACGGGGGAGTGTGGAGCTGGAGCGCAGTGGTGGTGTGCCGCTCGTGGTGTCGAACCCCGACTTCGCATCGCTCAGCAGTCGTGTCTGGGCTCGAATCGTTCTCGACAATGCGGTCTCACCGGATGATGTTGAGAGTTTCCCCGGGTTCCGCACCCTGGCTCGCGCGTACGGCGAGCGCTCTGGCTTGGCCGGAGATGATCTCGAACTCTTCACCGCGCAGTCACTCGCGCTGCTCGGCGGCTGGATGCTGTTTGAGGACTGGTTCCTGCGCGCCGCAGGCAAGGCACCGGAGGACGCTGCCCTATGGCGTCAACAGTTGCTGGTGGCGGTGACTCGCCTAGCCGATCGACCCTAGCGCCTCACCGCGTTACGTCGCCCGGGCCCGCTCGGCGAGGAATATCGCGACGAGCACGAGTGCGCCACCGGCCAGTTGAACCGGGGTCAAGGTCTCCCCCAGGAGGATCCAGGCGACTGTCCCGGCAATGACCGGCTCGGCCATCCCGACCGTGGAGGCCTGTGTGGCGGAGATGTTGCGGAGCGCCGAGAGCGAGAGCCAGAACGCGACCACGGTGCCGAGGGCCACCATGTAGACCAGGAGCAGGGGCTTCGGCAGGGTCACGTCGATGCCGGTGAATGGTGAAGAGTCACCTGTCAGCGACTGCCAGGGGAAGGTCCACCACGGCATCGCAATGGCCCACGCCACCGTTGCACAGCCGAACGCCCACATAGTCATCGACACCGGATCTCGCGGATGCTCGCTGCGCACCCCGCGTTCCCCGAGGATGTAGTAGATGGCCAGCGCGACCGCGGCTCCGGCAGCGGCCAACACGCCGGATAGCGCGAGGGTGCTGCCCTGCCAGACCTGCGCGACCAGCCCGAGGCCCACCAGGGCCAGGAACATTCCCACCCACACTCCGCCGCCGAGTCGCTGATGGCGGCCGAAGCGGAACCACAGGGCGACCAGGATGGGTGCCGTGAATTCGATGAGCAGTGCGATGCCGATGTTCATGCGGGAGATGGCGAAGAAATAGAGGAACTGCGCACCGGCGACGCCGAGGATCCCGTACCCGAGCAGGAGCGGTATCTCAGATCGGCGGATGCGTAGCGCAGGGCGGTTCGTGACGGCGACGAAGGCCAGCAGCAGGACGAACGCGGCACTGATGCGTAGCTGGCTGAGCCGTGCCGGTTCGATGCCGCTGAGCAGCAGCGTCTTCGCCACGGATCCGTTGAGCGCGAAGAGCAGTGCCGCGGTGAGGTACACGACGTAGCCCACCCCCGGTCGGCGGGGGAGCAGCGCCGGCAGGGCCGTCGAAGTGGGGCGGTGCGTCATTCCGCAATGGCCGAGCGGTAGACGTCGAGGGTGCGGCGGGCGATCGTCGCCCAGTCGAAGTGCACACATGCCCTCTCGCGCCCGGCCGCGCCCATATACCTTGCCCGAGCCGGATCTGCGGCGAGTTCGTTCACCGCGTCTGCGATGCCGACTTCCAACGACTCCGGTTGCCTCACGTCGTAGGCGACGAGGAGGCCGGTCACACCGTCCACTACGACCTCGGGAATGCCCCCCACGGCACTGGCAACCACGGGGGCGCCGCACGCCATCGCCTCGAGGTTGACGATCCCCAGCGGCTCGTACACGGACGGGCAGACGAAGGCCAGGCAGTGTGAAAGGGCCTCGATGATCACCGCGTGGTCGGCCGGACCGTCCACCCAGATGACCGAGGAATCCCCACGCGCATCGCGAAGGGCCGCTACACCCTCAGCGACTTCGGCACCGAGCTCGGGAGTGTCCGGTGACGCGGCGAAGAGAACGAGCGTGATGTCCTCGCGGAACATCCGAGCGGCGCGCAGGAGGTGCGAGATGCCCTTCTGGCGGGTGATCCGACCCACGAACACGACAAAGGGGCGATCCGTCGGGACTCCCAATGCGTCGAGTGCATCACGATCTGGCGTCGGGGCGTAGGCGTCGGTATCCACGCCGTTGTAGACGACGTGGACCCGCGCTGGATCGACGAAGTCGTACACATCGAGTACGTCGGCGCGCATCCCTTCACTCACGGCGATGACCGCTGCCGCCGCACGGTAGCTCTGGGACTCGAGCCAACTTGACACCCGATAGCCACCGCCGAGTTGCTCCGCTTTCCACGGGCGGCGCGGCTCCAGCGAGTGAGCGGTGACGACGAGCGGTACATCGAGGAGCAAAGAGCCGAGGTGGCCGGCGAGTGCGGTGTACCAGGTGTGTGAGTGGACCACATCCAGGTCGGCCAGGGCGCTGACCATGTCGAGGTCGACCCCCATGGTCTGCACAGCGAAGTTGGCACCCAAGAGTTCGCGGGGAGGTAGATGGCCCCGGGCCCCGGGCCGGTCAGCACCAAAGCAGTGGACGTCGACCTCCGCGAACGCGCGCAGATGGTGGACGAGTTGCTCCACGTGCACCCCGGCACCGCCGTAGATCTCGGGTGGCCACTCCCTGGTGAACATGCCTATGCGCACGGGCGTCAGCCTACGCTTAGCGGTACTCACCCCCCAGACACCATTCGCGGCTACTCTGACGGGGTGACCGCCGGGCCGCACGTGCTCGCGATTGTCCTTGCCGGTGGCGAGGGCAAGCGACTCATGCCGCTCACCGCTGATCGCGCGAAGCCAGCGGTCCCGTTCGGGGGCTCATACCGTCTCGTCGACTTCGTGCTGTCCAACTTCATCAACGCCGGACTCAGACGCGTCTGTGTGCTCACGCAGTACAAGTCGCACTCCCTGGATCGCCACATCACGACCACGTGGCCCATGC
>JBILVH010000133.1:0-5437 GCA_044370555.1 Candidatus Nanopelagicales bacterium | reverse complement strand
GATCGAGGCCGCGATCGACGTCACGCTGCTCTCCCGCTACTACGAGCGCTATGCCGACCATGCCGTGTCGGTTGCCCGGCGCGTGGTCACCATCGTCACCGGTGAGCCGTACGTCGGGGTCTCCCTAGACGGCTGACCGCACGCGCGCACCTCCGCAGCACGGGCGTCACGCACTGCGGGCGATTGGCCCGCGCCGCCCGCGTAGGGCAGACTCACGGTCGGAGGTGCATGGTGAGCGTGATCTCGCTACCGGGGTCGGCGGACCGCCGTCGCGGCGTTCGCGTACCTCGACGTATCGCCGTCCTCTCCATCCACACCTCGCCCCTCGACCAGCCCGGTACAGGTGACGCCGGCGGCATGAACGTCTACGTCGCTGAAACGGCGCGCCGGCTCGCGCAGCGCGGCACGCAGGTCGACATCTTCCCCCGAGCGACCGAATCCCACCTCCATGCGACGGTGTCGATGGACCCGGGTGTGACGGTCCATCACGTGACTGCCGGACCATTCGAGGGGTTGCGCAAGGAGGATCTCCCCGCGCAGTTGTGCGCCGTGACATCAGGGGTGCTGCGCGCAGAGGCCGCCCGGCCCACGGGGTGGTACGACCTGATCCACTCGCATTACTGGCTGTCGGGACAGGTCGGCTGGCTCGCGGCCGAGCGATGGAACGTTCCGCTCATCCACACGATGCACACGATGGCGCGGGTGAAGAATCTCGAGTTGGCCGACGGCGACACCCCCGAGCCGATCACGCGCGAGATCGGTGAGCAGCAGGTCGTCGACGCGAGCGACCGCCTGATCGCCAACACCGCCGATGAGGCGGCGGCGCTCATCGGCTTGTACGGCGCGGAGGAGCAGCGCGTCGACATCGTGCACCCCGGTGCAGATCTCGATGTCTTCTCCCCCGGCGATCGCGCAGCTGCACGGCGCAGGCTCGACGTCGCCGCCGATGCCGCCCTGCTGGTCTTCGTGGGCCGCATCCAGCCCCTCAAGGCGCCCGACGTCCTGGTGCGCGCCGTCGCCTCGATGCTGGAGCGCGACCCCGCGCTGCGGGACCGACTGGTCGTGGCCGTGTGCGGCGGCCCGTCCGGGTCCGGCCTTGACCGACCAGACGCCCTGACGGCGCTCGCGAGCAGCCTCGGCATCGCCGACGTCGTGCGCTTCGAGCCGCCGCGTGAGCGCACCGTCCTCGCCGACTGGTTCCGCGCGGCGGATCTGACGGTCGTCCCGTCATACAGCGAGTCGTTCGGCCTGGTCGCACTGGAATCGCAGGCCTGCGGAACCCCCGTCGTTGCCGCCCGCGTGGGAGGGCTGCGCACGTCGGTCGCGGACGGGGTGTCCGGTGTGCTGATCGACGGGCACGACCCACGCGACTATGCGGCCGTGATCTCGGATCTCCTCGACCACCCGGCCCGACTGCGCGAACTTGCCCGCGGTGCGCGGGCACACGCCGAGCACTTCAGTTGGGACGCCACGACCTCGGCACTTCTGGAGTCCTATGACCGCGCTCTCGTCGCGCGCCGTGCGGCGCAGCGAACCACCGCCCGGTGAGCGGCGCGGCGGAGTGCGTCCGGGCGGCGCTGACCGACTCCGGCCTCGAGTTCGAGGAACTGACCGCGGGCTCCTTTGTCGTCGTGCTACCTGGTGAGCGCAAGCAGCGAACCACCGTGAGCCTCGTGATCGGCGAGCACGCAATGACCGTCAATGCCTTCGTCGCGCGCCGCCCCGATGAGAACCACATGGCGGTGTACCGCTGGCTCCTTGAACGCAATAGGCGGACGTACGGAGTCGCGTACGCACTCGACCACCTCGGCGACATCTACCTCGTCGGCCGGATCAGCCTCGACGCGGTCACCCGCGACGAGGTCGACCGCATCCTCGGCTCCGTCCTGGAGAACGCGGACGGCTCCTTCAACACGCTCCTGGAGATGGGGTTCCCCACCGCTATCCGCCGCGAGTGGCAGTGGCGCACGGACCGCGGCGAAAGCCTCGCGAACCTCGAAGCGTTCCGGCACCTCGTCGAGGGAGAGGCCGGCACCGGGCAGGTGCGACCCACCCCGGAGGCGTAGCCGACGGAGACCGAGGTGCATGCGCGACAATGGCGCACGTGCCGACCTTGATCCTGCTCCGCCACGGCGAGAGCGAATGGAATGCCCGTAACCTCTTCACCGGCTGGGTCGATGTCGACCTCACCGAACGCGGTGCCGCTGAGGCGGCACGCGGGGGCCGCCTGCTCCGCGAGTCCGGGATCCTGCCGGACGTGGTCCACACGTCGCTCCTGCGTCGCGCGATCCGTACCGCCACCATCGCCCTCGATGAGGCTGGTCGCTCGTGGATACCCGTCACGCGCAACTGGCGACTCAACGAGCGGCACTACGGCGCCCTCCAGGGCAAGGACAAGAAGGCCACGCTCGAGGCGTACGGCGAGGAGCAGTTCATGCTGTGGCGTCGGTCCTACGACGTGCCGCCACCGCCGATCGACCCCGACGACGAGTTCGCCCAGACGTACGACGTTCGCTACGCCGCCCTCCCACCGGATGCGCGGCCGCGCACCGAATGCCTCGCCGACGTCGTCCGCCGGATCGTGCCCTACTGGGAGGACGTCATCGTCGGCGCGAACCTCCGCATCGGACGCACGGTTCTGGTCACGGCGCACGGCAACTCGCTGCGCGCGCTGGTCAAGCATCTCGACGGCATCAGCGACGACGCGATCGCAGGCCTGAACATCCCGACCGGTATCCCGCTCGTCTACCAACTCGACGACGACATGCGTCCGATCCGGCCCGGCGGGGAGTACCTCGACCCCGATGCCGCGCGCGAGGCGGCCGCAGCGGTTGCCAACCAGGGTCGCTAACCGCCCGCGGGTGACCGTCGGGGCGTGGCGCGTCAGTCGTCCCAGACCGCCGACCACGGCATGCTGACTTCGCCGAGGGCCCAGCGTCGCTTCGGCCCGAGTACCGGGACGCCCGCATCGCGCGCTCGACCGATCGTCGCGATCCAGCGGTGCCGCGGTCCGAACACCGCCTCGGCTGCGCTGTGCCTCCACGCGGTGTCGAGAGCGGTGAGAAGGGTGTGAATCGCAGTCCCGGGGACATTGCGATGGATCAGGGCCTTGGGCAACCGTTCCGCGAACGACCCGGGTGCCTCGAGGCTCGGCAGGTGCGCACTCAGGGTGAGCGTCCGCGGGGTGCCGTCCGCACCGATCGTGACCCACGCCCCGAGCCGACCGATCTCGTCGCAGGTGCCTTCGACGAGGACACCGTCGGGTGCGAGGCGGTGGGTCATCTGCGCCCACGCGGCGTCAACCGCGCGGGCGTCGTACTGGCGCAGAACGTTCATCGCGCGGATCACCTGCGGCTGCCGCGCAACGGGGACCTCGAAGCCGCCGTGCATGAACGTGACGTCCTGATGGGCCAACGCCTGCGCCTCTGCGACCCGTGCCGGGTCGATCTCGACGCCGCACACCTCGACGCGGCGACCGAGTGACTCACGCAGTCGCACCTGCAACTCGCAGGTAGTGACCGGCACGGCACCGAAGCCGAGATCGACGACGAACGGGGTTTCGGCCGAGCGGAGGGCGCGGCCGGCGACGAACCAGATCCAGCGATCTACTCGACGCAAGCGGTTAGGAGTCGTCGTGCCGCGAGTCACGACACCGACGGGACGGCGCGGTGTCAGCGACCGCCGCCGGTGATGCCGATGATGCGCGTACGGACATCGAACAGGTAGATGAGGGCCACCACGAGTCCGGCGATCCCGAAGATGCCCAGGGTCTGGCTCGGTAGCAGCGCGGTCAATCCACCCGCCGCAGTCAGGATCAGCCAGAGCGGCTTGCTCACGCGGTTGACCGCGGGGAACGCCTGCGCCGGCCGCCGCACACAATCGATGAACGCCCACGCCTTCACCACGAGGAACAGCGCCCACAGCACCCAGGTGATCAGATCAGTTGCGGCACCGAACATGTCGACACTCTACGCTGCGGATCGTGCGGTGCCTGATTCAGCGAGTCCTGGGAGCGCGGGTCGAGATCGGGGGGGTCGTCGTCGGAGCGATCGACGGCCCAGGATTGATGGTCCTCGTCGGGGTGACCCACTCCGACGATGCCTCGGTCGCCGAACGCATGGCCCGCAAGGTCTTCGACCTGCGGTTGTTCGATGCCGATCGCGTCTTCGGCCCCGGTCCACGACCCGACGGCGCGGGCCGCGAGGTGAGCGCACGGGAGGCCGGACTGCCGCTGCTGGTCGTGAGCCAGTTCACGCTGTACGCCGACACCCGCAAGGGCCGTCGGCCGACCTGGGATAGCGCCGCACCGGGGCCTGTCGCCGAGCCCATCGTCGACGCCGTCGTGTCGGCGCTGCGCGCCGAGGGTGCGACGGTCGCCACCGGGCGTTTCGGTGCCGACATGCAGGTTCATCTGGTCAACGACGGCCCCGTGACTCTCATGGTCGAGCTCTAGGCGCACCCCTACCCCCAGGGCGTCACGGCACCTCGAGCATCACGCGGTGATGCGCTCCTGGGCCGCACTCACCTCCACCGACGCCGCACGCACCAGCACGTCTTCGTCAGTAGCGCGCGACTTCACGACCGCCGTGGCTATCGGGCCGAGTTCATAGTGCTGGGCAGCCGATGCGATCCACCCGATCTCACGACCGCCTTGAACGACTGCGTCGCCGTGCGCCGGCAACACGTCGTCGCTGCCATCGATATGAAGCAGCACCAACCGACGTGGCGGGCGCCCGAGGTTGTGGACGCGAGCGACGGCCTCCTGCCCGCGGTAGCAGCCCTTAGCAAGGTGCACCGCCGGCCCGATCCAGCCGACCTCGTGCGGCAGCGTGCGGTGGTCAGTCTCGAAGCCGAGCCGCGGCACCCCCGCGGCGACCCGGAGCGCTTCGAGCGCCCAGGTGCCGGCGGGTTCGCCGCTCGCGGCGACCCGAGCAGCGACATCCGCGCGCGGCACGATGACCTCGCGGCCTCGTAGGAGTGCGGGTCGGTGATCGACGTACTTCGATGCGTCGCCGCCGCGGTCGACCCCGGAGTCGCTTACGCCCGCGCCCGCGAACTCCGGGCCGATGAGCCAGGTGGGTGCGGCAGGATCCACTTCGCGCAGCGGCTCCCACACCACGCCGTAATCCCCCGTCACATCGGCGACCTCGACGCGCAGCATGAAGCGCATCGATTCAAGGTATGCCGCGAGTGCGGATTGGGTACCAGGCTCGACTGTGATCCACGCGGTCGAACCGTCGTCCACGATGTGCAACTCGTGCTCAACGTGGCCGTGCGGGCTCAGGATCAGGGCCGTCGTGGAACCGCGCAGCCCGAGGAGTGCTTGGGTCGTGAGCGAATGCAGCCAGTCGAGTCGGTCCGGCCCCGTCACGGTGACCACACCGCGATGGGACAGATCAACGGCGCCACGGCCGGCGACGAGGCGACGCTGCTCGGC
>JBILVH010000132.1:0-5444 GCA_044370555.1 Candidatus Nanopelagicales bacterium | reverse complement strand
GGCTTCTGCACACCGGGCATGGTGATGGCGACCGTTGACCTGCTCACCGAGAACCCCAACCCGACCGAGGAGCAGATCCGCGAGGGCCTCGAGGGCAACCTGTGCCGCTGCACCGGCTATCACAACATCGTCAAGTCGGTGGCCCACGCCGCCGAACTCATGTCCGGAGGTGCCAAGTGACCGATGTGCTGTCCACCGAAGCCCCGCTAGGCCGGCCGATCCGTCGCAAGGAGGATGCCCGCCTGCTGCACGGTCAGACGAACTGGACCGACAACATCCAGCTTCCCGGCACCGTGCACATGGCGCTGCTGCGCAGTCCGGTTGCGCACGCGCGCATCGCGAACATCGATGTCTCCCCCGCCCTCGATCGACCGCATGTCGTCGCCGCGTTCAGCGCCAAGGAGCTCGGTGACCTCAACGGCTCCGTGCCATGTGTGTGGCCCGTGACCGATGACATCCAGATGCCGGCGTTCCCCGCCCTCGCCGTCGACAAGGTCCGCCACGTCGGCGACGTCGTGGCGGTGGTTCTCGCCACCGACAAGTCCTCCGCATACGACGCGCTCGAGGCCATCGAGGTCGACTACGACACCCTCCCCGCGGTCGTCGACATGGAGGCCGCACTCAAGCCCGGTTCGGCCGCGGTGCACGAAGGTGCGGACGGTGCGCCTGGCACGAACAAGTGCTACACCTACCACCTGCCCGGCACCGGGATCGCGTATGACGAGGCGCGCGCCAAGGCGGATGTCGTCATCAAGCGGCGCTTCATCAACCAGCGCCTGGTCCCAGCGTTCATGGAGCCGCGTGCGGTCGTGGCGGCACCCATGGGCATGGAGGATGAGATCACCGTCTGGTCGGCCACGCAGATCCCTCACATCCTGCGCGTCCTGCTCTCCCTCGTGACGGGCGTGCCGGAGAACAGGCTGAGGGTGATCGCCCCCGACGTCGGCGGTGGCTTCGGCGGCAAGTTGCAGATCTACCGTGAGGAGATTCTCGCGGTGCAACTAGCGCGCAAGCTCGGCCGGCCCGTCAAGTGGAACGAGACCCGCAGCGAGGACATGGTCGCGACGCACCACGGCCGCGACCAGATCCAGGACATCGAGATCGCCGCGACGAGGGATGGTCGCCTGCTCGGCCTCAAGGTCGAACTGCTCGCGGACATGGGGGCATACCTCCAGATCATCACGCCGGGGACTCCCCTGCTCGGCATGTTCATGTACCCGGGGATCTACAAGATGGAGTCCTACGACTTCTGGTGCACCGGCGTGTTCACCAACAAGACGCCAACGGACGCCTACCGCGGTGCGGGGCGCCCGGAAGCGACGTACGCCATCGAACGAATCATGGACGAACTCGCGGCTGAGCTCGGCATGGATCCGATGGAGTTGCGTAAGAAGAACTGGATCACCCACGAGGAGTTCCCCTTCACGACGATCGCCGGCCTGACCTACGACTCGGGCAACTACGAGGAGGCGACGGCTCGGGCGATGGAGCTGTTCGACTACGACGCGCTGCGTACCGAGCAGGCGGCGCGGCGCGCCTCCGGTGACCCCGTCCAACTCGGACTCGGTATCTCCACCTTCACCGAGATGTGCGGTCTGGCGCCATCGCGGACCCTCGGCGCACTGAAGTACGTTGCGGGTGGCTGGGAGCACTGCACGATCCGGCTCCTCCCCACGGGCAAGGTCGAACTCATCACCGGAACCTCGCCGCACGGTCAAGGTCACGCCACCGCGTGGAGCCAGATCGCCGCGGAGGTGCTCGGGGTCGCCGTCGAGGACATTGAGGTCGTCCACGGCGACACCGGCCGTGCCCCCTACGGCATGGACACCTACGGATCGAGGTCGCTCGCCGTCGGGGGGCAGGCGATCCAGTCGGCTGCGACCCGCTTGGTCGACAAGGCGCGCATCATCGCCGCGCATCAACTCGAGTGCGCACCCGGTGACCTGGAGTTCGTCGGCGGCTCCTTCCGAGTGAAGGGCGACCCGGACAAGGCGCAGCCGATCCAGGCGGTTGCCTTCGAGGCATTCACGGCGCACAACTTGCCCGATGGCGTCGAACCGACGCTGCAGGCAGAGGCCACCGTGGACCCGCAGGACTTCTCCTATCCCCACGGCACGCACCTGTGCGCAGTGGAGGTCGATACCGAGACCGGCAAGACGCGCATCCGCTCGTACGTATGCGTCGACGACGTCGGGATCCAGGTGAACCCCATGATCGTCGAAGGCCAGGTCCACGGCGGCCTCGCACAAGGTATCGGCCAGGCACTCTACGAAGGTGTGTCCTACGACGAGGACGGCAATGTGCTCACGGCGAGCCTCGCGGACTACCTGATCCCGAGTGCAGCCGACCTGCCGAGTTTCGTGACCGACCGAACCGTCACGCCGTCGACCACGAATCCACTCGGGGTCAAAGGTGTGGGTGAGGCGGGAGCCATCGCCTCGACTCCCGCCGTGATCAACGCCGTCGTCGATGCACTGCGCCCACTCGGCGTCAATGACGTCGCGATGCCCGCGACACCGCTATCGGTATGGAAAGCCATGAACGCTGCACGTTCGGGAGGTGCCGCATGATCCCCGTTGCCTTCGACTACGTACGACCTACCACCATCGATGAGGCTATTGCCGCGTTGATCGCTGGCGGGGAGGATGCCAAACTCATCGCCGGTGGCCAGTCACTCATGCCGGTCCTGCGCCTGCGCATGGCGGCACCGAGTGTGCTGGTGGACTGCAGTGCGATCGCGGAGATGCGCGGGGTTTGCGATGCGGACGGCGCCATCGTGATCGGTGCTTCGACTACTCACCACGAGGTGATGAACGACCCGCTGGTCCGAGAGCACGCGCCGCTGGTTGCGCAGGTCACCTCGACGGTCGCGGATCCGGCTATCCGGCACCGCGGGACGTTCGGCGGATCACTCGCGCACGCGGATCCCGCAGGAGACCTCACCGGCGCTGCCATCGCGCTCGACATGGTGATGCTGGTGGCGGGCCCGAATGGCCGCCGTGAGATCGCCGCGCGGGATTTCTTCGTCGACTACTTCACCACTTCGCTTGAACCGGGGGAGATCCTCGTCGCGGTGCGTGTACCGAAGCTCGGAGCCGGGTGGGGTTTCCACTACGAGAAGTTCCACACCACCGCCCAGGCGTGGGCCATCGTCGGGGTGGCTGCTGCCGTGCAGCGGCAGAACGGGTCGATCGCCGCCGCGCGCATCGGACTGGTCAACATGGGCGCCGGACCGCGGCGGGCTACCGCAACCGAGTCCGCGCTCGCCGGAGCGGCGGCGAGCGCAGAGGCCGTGACGGCAGCGGCCGACCGGGCGGCGGAGGGCACCCGACCCACCAGCGACCTGCACGCGACCGCGGAGTACCGCGAGCACCTCGCGCGCGTCCTGACCAAGCGAGCGGTGACAAAGGCTGCGGGAATCTAGGGCTGCCACCGGGATCACGGACGGTGGGCCGCCCGGTCCGCCGCGGCGCTAGCGCACTTCGACGATAGGCAGTCGTAGAGCCGCTGGCGCGTGTACCGGTACGACCGGGTTCTTCGGCTCGATCGGGCTCACCCGCTCGTACTGCGCCCCGAGCGTCGGGCGCTGGTCGTCCTCGCCCTTGTTCGGCCACAGGGCCATGGCGCGCTCGGCCTGCGCAGTGATGGTGAGGGACGGGTTCACCCCGAGGTTCGCCGTGATCGCCGACCCGTCCACGATGTGCAGCCCCGGGTGTCCGAACACCCGGTGGTAGGCGTCGATCACGCCCGACGTCTCGTCGGCACCGATCACGCAGCCCCCGACGAAGTGCGCGGTCAGCACCGCGTCGAAGTTCTCGAAGACGTTGCTGCCGGGGACACCGTCGATGTTCTCTGCAATGCGCTCGACGACCTCCGCGGAGGCCGGGATGAAGGTCGGGGCGGGGTTGGACTCGTCCTTCTTCGTCGTCAGCCGCCATCCGAACCGGGAGCGCTTGCCGGTGAGCGTGAGCGAGTTGTCGACCGGCTGCATCACCAGCGAGATGACCGCCCGCTCGCTCCATCTCCGGACGTTGACGAGTGCCACCGCATTCGCGCGCTGCCGCCACATCTCCTTGCTCCACGTGCGCCAGCGCTTCTCCCCGGCAACGGGTCGGGTGAGCACCGACTGCAGCAGGCCCATGGAGTTGGAGCCCTTGCCGTAACGGACAGGCTCGACGTGGGTGTTCTCATCGGGGTAGAAGCTCGACGTGATGGCGACGCCGCGGGTGTAGTCAGCATCGGCTGACCGGGCGACCGCCCCGAGAATCGACTCGGAGTTCGTCCTCGACAGCCGCCCCAGTGCTCGCGACAGGCGGGGCAACCGACCCTCGTCACGCATCCGATGCAGCAACTTCTGTGTGTTGTAGGTGCCGGCGGCCATGATCACGTGCTCGGCGCTGAAGGTACGCGTGCGCGACTTCGTCCACGCACCCGTGCGCACCGTAGCGACGTCGTACCCACCACCAGCCCGCTCCTGGATACCGGTGACGGTGGTCAGAGCGTGCACGACAGCGCCCGCCTGCTCCGCAAGCCCGAGGTAGTTCTTCGGCAGCGTGTTCTTGGCGTTGTGGCGACAGCCGGTCATGCACTCGCCGCACTGGATGCACCCGGTACGCGTCGGCCCCACCCCCCCGAAGTAAGGGTCCGCGGACTGCACGCCCGGCCCCCCTCCGAAATACACGCCGACGGGCGTCATACGGAACGTGTGACCGACACCCATCTCATCAGCCACCGCCTTCATGACGACGTCACTCGGGGTCATCGTCGGGTTGACTTCAACCCCGAGCATGCGCGACGCCTGGTCGTAGTACGGCGCCAACTCCTCCGCCCAATCGGTGATGCCGCGCCACTGCGGATCGTTGAAGAACCTCGCGGGCGGCACGTACAACGTGTTCGCGTAGACAAGGGATCCACCGCCGACGCCCGCACCCGCAAGGACGACGACGTCCTTGAGCACGTGGATCCGCTGCAACCCCGTGCAGCCGAGTCGCGGTGCCCAGAGGAAGGACCGAAGGCGCCACGACGTCTTGGGGTACGTCTCCTCCGTGAACCGCCGACCGGCCTCGAGGACTCCGACCCGGTAGCCCTTCTCGACAAGCCGCAGGGCGGCGACCGATCCACCGAAGCCGGACCCCACGATGAGGACGTCGTAGTCGAAACCTGCCATGCCCGCAGGCTAGTCGGCGATGGTCACCAGCGCGAGGGCGTCGGGCGATGCGAGGTAACTTTCTGCCGCCTCATCAGCCTGCGACTCCGACCAGCCGAGGGGCTGGGCCATGAGGCGCGCTGCATCGTGCGCCGCGGAGCGGGCCTGGTCCCGAGTTTCCAGCGCTACCCGGGTGCGGCGGCGCAGGACGTCGTCCACCGTCAGGGCCGCCTCGTCCGTCGCCGCGTGTACCACCTCGGCCCGCAGATAGGGCGTCCCGGCGACCAGCGGGGCCGCC
>JBILVH010000130.1:0-5483 GCA_044370555.1 Candidatus Nanopelagicales bacterium | reverse complement strand
GCTGGTCAGATCGGGTTGGTGCAAATCAGCGGCGATCGCCGACATCGCCTGGTTGGTCATCAGCCGCTGGAGCGGCAGGCCTTGCTTGCGCATGGCGCGGACGATCGCTTCCTTGCCGAGGTCGACCGCCTCCTCACGGCGCTCACGGGAGAACCAGGCCCGGATCTTGCTCTTAGCCCTGGCCGAGGCCACGAACCCGAGCCAATCGCGGCTCGGTGCCGCGCCGTCGGCCTTGGAGGTGAAGATCTCGACGACATCGCCGCTATCGAGTCGAGACTCCAACGAGACGAGTTTGCCGTTCACCCGCGCCCCGACGCAGCGGTGCCCAACCTCCGTGTGCACGCTGTAGGCGAAGTCGACCGGGGTGGCTCCGCTAGGCAGGGAGATCACATCGCCCTTCGGGGTGAACACGAAGACCTCGCTCGACCCGAGGTCGTAGCGGAGCGAGTCGAGGAACTCGTCGGGGTCCTCCGTCTCGCGCTGCCACTCGAGGAGTTGGCGGAGCCAGCCGAAGTCATCCGGCCCGGTCTTGCCACCGACCTCGGACTGCTTGTACCGCCAGTGGGCGGCCACGCCGAATTCGGCGGCCCGGTGCATGTCGCGAGTGCGGATCTGCAGTTCGACGGGCTTGCCGTCAGGCCCGATGACCGTGGTGTGCAGCGACTGGTACATGTTGAACTTCGGCATCGCGATGAAGTCCTTGAAGCGGCCGGGCACGGGGCTCCAGCGCGAGTGGATGATCCCGAGGACCGCGTAGCAGTCCCGTACCGAGTCCACGAGGATCCGAACACCGACCAGGTCGTAGATGTCTGTGAAGTCGCGGCCGCGCACGATCATCTTCTGGTAGATCGAGTAATAGTGCTTCGGGCGGCCGGTTACCGAGGCCTTCACCTTCGCACCGCGCAAGTCACCTTCGACATCGGCGATGACGCGGGTGAGGTACTGATCGCGCGACGGCGCCCGCTGACTGACCAGCGAGACGATCTCGTCGTACATCTTCGGATACAGAGCCGCGAAGGCGAGGTCCTCCAGCTCCCACTTCATCGTGTTGATCCCGAGCCTGTGGGCGAGGGGTGCGTAGATCTCGAGTGTCTCCCGCGCCTTCTTCTCCTGCTTCTCCGCGGGCAGGTAGCGCAGGGTGCGCATGTTGTGCAGTCGATCTGCGAGCTTCACCACTAGGACGCGGATGTCCCGGGCCATAGCCACGACCATCTTGCGCACGGTCTCGGCGGCCGAGGCCTGACCGTAGGTCACCTTGTCGAGTTTGGTCACCCCGTCGACGATGCCCGCGACCTCGTCGCCGAAGTCGACCCGCAATTCCTCGAGCGAGTACTCCGTGTCCTCCACCGTGTCGTGCAGCAGGGCGGCGGCCAAGGTCGGTCCGGTCATGCCGAGCTCGGCGAGGATCGTCGCAACGGCCAGCGGATGAGTGATGTAGGGCTCACCGGACCGTCGACGCTGATCACGGTGGAGGTAGGCCGCTACCTCATAGGCGCGCTGCAGCATCTTGGTGTCACTGCGGGGGTGGAACTGCTTCAGCGTGCGCAGGACCGGTTCGAGGTCACTGGGAGTGGACTTACCCCCTAGGCGCGGGAAGCGGGACTTGCTCCGACCGGCATCGAGACGCGTCGGCTCTGCGCCGACGATGTCCTGTGCCACGTGGCCTCCCTGGGTCGTGCATCCAGTCTACGCAGGGACTAGCGACCCTTCCCCCTCTTGGCGCGCGACGTTCGCTTCGGCTGCACACGCGCCGTGTCCGCCTCCATCGTGGTGGCGACGAGGTCGTCCGAATCAGCCTTCGCCCCGCGACCGCTGGCCCGTCGACCCCGAACCCGCACGGCGAGCGCCTTCATCTCGGGCTGCTGCTCCTTCAACTGCGCCAGGAACGGCGTCGCGATGGCGATGGATGAGTACGTGCCCGCTGCCATACCGATGAACAGTGCCACCGTCAGGTCGAGCAGGGTGCCGGCACCGAGCAGGCCCGCACCGACGACGATCGTCGCCAGGACGGGGAGGAGCGCCACGACGGAGGTGTTGATCGACCGGACGAGGGTCTGGTTGACGGCGAGGTTCGCCGCCTCCCCCCACGTCATCACGGACTGCGCCGTGATCCCGCGAGTGTTCTCCTTGACCTTGTCGAAGACGACCACGGTGTCGTACAGCGAGTAGCCGAGGATCGTGAGGATGCCCACCACCGTCGCGGGCGTGACTTCCAGACCGGTGAGCGAGTAGATGCCGACCGTGATCAGGATGTCGTGGAAGAGCGCGATCAGCGCTGCGATCGCCATCCGCCATTCGAAGTAGATCGCGAGGAAGATCGACACCAGGATCAGGAACACGATGAGGGCTTGGATCGCCTTGGTGGTGATCTCGGCACCCCATGAAGGTCCGACAAGTTGGATGTCCACCTCACCCGGCGGCACACCGCAGGTCTGCGCCAGCGCATTCGCGACCTGCTGCGACTCAGCAGGGTCGATCGGTGGTACCTGCACGCGGATCGTGCCCGAGCCGGTCTGGGTCACGATCGGTTCGCCACCGACCACGCCGGCAGCAGACTCACGCGCCTCCGCGATGCTGCACGTCGGGTTGGGGACCTGGAACTCCGACCCGCCGCGGAACTCGATGCCCAGGTTCAACCCGCGCACGAAGAGCGAGCCGACGGCGATGACGAGGATCGCCGCCGAGATGAGGTACCACAACTTCTTCCGGCCGACGAAGTCGAAGGACACCTCGCCGTTGTAGAGGCGCTGGCCAAGTGAGCCGATACCCATCAGGACTCCCCTCCCTCGGCGCCCGCCGCAGTCGCGGACACCTTCTTCTTGGGAATCGCCGTGAGGCTGCGCCCGCCGAGGCGACGCGGATCCAGACCGGTCCAGCGACTGCCGCGCTGCATCCAGGCGGTGCGCCCGATGAGCACGACCAACGGACGCGTGAACAGGAAGGCGACGATCACGTCGATGATGGTTGTCAGGCCGAGGGCGAAGGCGAAACCGCGCACGTTCCCGACCGACAGGATGTAGAGGACGATGGCGGCGAGCAGGGACACGAAGTCGGCGGCGAGCAGGGTGCGACGCGCACGCGCCCACCCGGCATCGGTGGCCTGGCGGAGCGACTTCCCGTCGCGGATCTCGTCACGTATCCGCTCGAAGTACACGATGAAGGAGTCGGCGGTGATACCGATCGCGACGATGGCCCCGGCCACGCCGGACAGCGTCAGGGCGAGTCCCGAACTGTTGCCGAACGCCACGAAGACGAAGTACGTCATGGCGGCGCCGACGGCGAGGCTGAAGATCGCGACTACGCCGAGTGCGCGGTAGTAGAAGAGGAGGTACAGCCCCACCAGGGCGAGGCCCAGGAGGCCGGCGATGATGCCCGCGCGCAGTTGGTCGTCACCGATGGTCGGGGACACGCTGGTCACCTCGGCGATCGTCAGGGTCACCGGGAGCGCACCGTAGTTCAGCACGTTGGCGAGGTCCTGGGCCTCCTCCGCGGTGAAGTTGCCCTCGATCTGCGCCTGGCCGCCCAGGATCGGCTCGTTGAAGCGCGGTGCGCTGACCACGACGCCGTCCAGCACGATCGCGAAGGCATTGCAGGGCTCGACCCCGGTGCCGCAGTCGGGCAGTGCCGACAACTCCTGCGACACCTCGGTCAGCGCACGCGCACCATCGGCATCGAAGGTCAAGGAGACGACCCAGCCACCGACGGCACCCTGGGGCAACTGCGCCTGTGCACTCGCCACCTGCGTACCGCGGATGAATGCCGGCTGCAGATTGAACTTGCCGATGCCGTCCTGTTGACAGGTCCCGAGCCACAGGTTGGGATCGTCCGGGATGCCGCCGCCGGTATTGGCCGGGTCGAGACAGTCGAGCGCGGCGATCTCCTCCTGGAAGGCGGGGGTGTTCTCCGTCGCCTGGATCGGATCACGGGGTCCAGGTGCGGGGGTCGGAGTAGGCGTCGGTGTGGGGGTCGGCGATGGCGTGGGCGACGATGTCGGCGAAGGACTGGCGGAGTCGGCGATCACCGCGCTCGCCGATGCGCTCTTCGTAGCCGAGGCATCGGTCGACGGGGCCTCGGACCGGCTCGCTGTCGGCGTCGCGGTGGGTGACGGCGCCGGGTCGATCGTGGGCGTGGGCTCGGGAACCGGGGTGGGGTCGAAGGGCGCCGGACCGTAGAGCCCCTGGACGGCGCGGAAGTTCAGCAGCGCGGTGCGCCCCACCAATTGCACCAAGCGGTCCGATGTCACCCCGGGGACCGAGACCACGATGGCTGCGTTGTTGCCCGAGCCCTGGACAGTCACCTCCGCCTCGGCGACTCCGACGCCGTTCACGCGCTGCCGGATGATCTCCACCGTCTGCTGCAACTGGACGTCGGTGATCTGCGCTCCCTCGCTGACCGGCTTGGGCGTGAGGATCACCTGGGTACCACCGCGCAGGTCGAGACCGAGGCGCGGCACCTTCTCGCCACCGGGCCAGAAGGCCCACGCGGCTAGCCCGATGAGCAGGACGAGCAGGACCAGGAGCGACCGCCACGGACGCCCGGCAGGCGCTGGTGCCACGTCAGGATGTTCCTTCCGACGATGGCCCGGACAGCCCCTCGGGGGCGTCGTCGGGAGCCGGTGGCGGGATCACCCGGCCGATGGCGCCCTTGATGAAGCGCATCTCCACCCCCGGTGAGACCTCGAGCATGAACTCGTCATCGTCGACTGACGTGACCGTTCCGAGCAGACCGGCGGTCGTCATGATGCGATCGCCCGGCTTCACGGCGCCGAGGAGCGCGGCCTGATCACGACGCCGCTTCTGGCTTGGCCGGATGATCAGGAAGTAGAAGACGAGGATGATCAATACGAACGGCAGCAATCCCAAGAGGTCCACGCGCAAACCCTAGACGACGCCGAGCCCTGTTACTCAAGCGGCAGGGTCGCGGCGCCCGCCGGTCCCCCCGCGAGACCACCGTTGAGGCCGAGGTGGGACCACCCGGCGGCGGTCGCGACGCGCCCCCGGGGCGTCCGGACGATGAGGCCGGCGCGGACCAGGAACGGCTCACAGACGGTCTCGACGGTCTCGGGCTCTTCCGCCACGGCCACGGCAAGGGTGGACAGCCCCACGGGACCGCCGCCGAACGACTGCACCAGTGCCCGCAGGACCGAGCGGTCGAGGCGGTCGAGTCCGAGCGCGTCGACCTCGTACAACTCCAGCGCCGCCCGCGCCATCTCGACCGTGACTACGCCCTCGCCGTGGACCTGGGCGTAGTCGCGGACGCGGCGCAGGAGCCTGTTGGCGATCCGCGGCGTTCCCCGCGACCGACCGGCGATCTCGGCGGCACCGTCCGCTTCGACAGCCACATTCAGCAGCGACGCCGATCGGTGGATGATCACCTGCAGATCGTCCGGCTCGTAGAAGTCCATGTGCGCTGTGAATCCGAAACGGTCTCGCAAGGGGCCGGGGAGCAGGCCGGCGCGGGTCGTGGCCGCCACAAGGGTGAAG
>JBILVH010000006.1:0-18484 GCA_044370555.1 Candidatus Nanopelagicales bacterium | reverse complement strand
TCGTCCGCGGAGCCCTTCACCCCGTCCACGGTGTAGCGCAGGATCTCGCCGCTACCACGGTTGACTTGACCGGCGTCGAGTCGCACGCTCAGGTCGAGCCGGTCCTCGCGCCCGATCGCGCTGATGGGGAGCCACACAGCGGGGTCGTTGGGGATCGCAGCCGTGATACCGACGGTGAGGAGTGCAGCGACCACCGTGATCGCGGCGAGTGGTGCGCTGAGGACCTGGCCCGGTGCCGCCCGGACAGTCCGTGCACTACGTCCTGTGACAAGAACGAATGCCGCTGCGATGACGAACACGGGAGCGAACCACAGCGGTAGTTCACCCGCGAACGTGACCAGGCCGACCATCGCCGCGGTCACCGCGGGGATGAGCGCCAGCGCAGGCGACTGCCACGTGCACGCGAGCGTGTCGATCGTCCAGGCGAGCAGGACCGCGCCGCCGAACGTGATCGCGAGCAGTCCCGCGGTGGTCTGCGTGGGCGCGATGAACAGGTCGGACTCGACGAATCCCACGTCGGCGAGTCGCAGGAGTGTGCCGGGCCACTGCCGCGGGTCCCAGGTGAACGACCCGGTGACGACTAGGACCGCGATGATGCCGGCGATGAGTGTGATGCCTGTGCTGAGCAGAGTGGCCGTCACGGGTCGTGCTGCGAGGTGACGGGCGAGGGCTCCTGCGGCGACGGGAATCGCGATGGCAAGGGCGGTGGGAGCAACCCACGCGAGGTCGGCGAAGAGCAGGGTGAGCCACGCGAGTCCGGCGGCGCAGAGCGCAGCGACCGCTGCGCTCGCGTATCCGCTCGCCGACTTCACCGCCGGCTCCGGTGCAGCGTGGACAGCTCGGCAACTGCTGCATCGAGGGCCGCGTGCTGGGAGGGGGGTGCAGCCGACGGCTCGATAACCGCACCGACGGCACGCCACCCCGCCGCACGCGCCGCGATAACCGTGCGGTCCACCGCCTCGCCATCCGCACCGACCACGATCGCGGCACTTCCCCAGGGGGTCTGCGGGGGGATCGCGGCATCGCTGACCACGGCGATGACGCTCTCCGTCGCATCCATCGCCAGTCCCTCGACGTTCTCCGGCCATCGCCGAGTCGCCGATCGCGGAAGCCGCGCAGCGGCCCGACGCAGGGCATCGTGCCGAGAGCCTGGGACAGGTGGGGTGTCGGCGTCCAGCGCTGCCTCGGGTGACGCCACGGCGCTGAGGGTTGCCTGCCACCCGACGCCCCCCAGCGACGTAGCCAGGGTGAGCGCCCAGGTGACACGCAGGTCGCCGAGGTCGTCATCCCCGCTGTCGACGACAACCGCGATGTGTTCGGGACTCACCGCGTCATGTTCGTAGGTCATGAGCGTCCCGCTTCGCGCTGTGGCTCGCCAGTGCACATCGCGGCGCTGATCGCCGGGCTGCCAGGTGCGGGCGTGCATCGCTCGGTCACCAGCGCGGCCACTGTGTGATGGTCCGCTCGACCTCGGCGGCAACAGGGGCCGCGCGTTGATCGGGTTGACTGCAGGAGCTACATCGATGAGTACCGAGTCGTCGAGGAGGAACGCCGTCCGAGTTACCGCGAAGGGATCCCACCGAACGACGGCAACCGGACCCGCGGCGTAGCAGCCGCGTCGCACAGGAAACGCCTGTCGGGTGAACGTGGCGCTGGTTGCGTGCCAACTGAGTCCGCGCAACTCCTTTGCTCGGCTGCGTCGTCCGGTTGCGGTCTCATCGAGGAGTGGCCAGATGACGTCTACCGGAGTACGGGTGCGTTCCACCGCAGCCCGCACCGTGAAGCTGTCGCCTAGGTCGATCAGGTCTCTGTCGCATCCGATCTCGACCCGCGGAGGTGGTGCGAGGTACTGCCAGACGAGTGCGCTGAGCACAGTCAGGGCCGTTGCCGCCCCAAGTCCCGCGATGATCGGCTGGTCGAGTCGCCACGCGGCGACGGCTGATGTGATCCCCGCGGCCAACATGACGCCACCGCGCAGGGTGAGGCCGACCTGACGTGGCCCGAGGTGACTCGGCGTCTTGCGCGCATGCGGTGGTACCGCACGCGTGCGCGCACTCATCCCGTGCGCACGCGGGTCGCGGAGACGATCTCGTCGATGATCTCCCGCGTGTCGGCCCCCGCGGCCGAGATGACCCGGTGGGCCAGGATGGGCAGTGCGAGTGCACTGACGTCATCCGGTGTGGCGAAATCCCGGCCGTCGACTGCTGCCGCCGCACGAGCCGCGGCAGCCAGGTGCACGCTCGCCCGCGGTGACGCACCAAGAGTCAGGTAGGGGTGGCTTCGGGTCGCTGCGACCAGGTCGACGATGTAGGTGCGCACCGCCTGGGCCAGGTGGACCCTCCCGACCTCGTCGCAGGCGGCGGCAAAGAGCGCGGGCGTGGTCATCGCCGGCACGTGGACGTCGGATCGGAACCTCGAATCGAGGAGTTCTACCTCGATCGACTCACTGGGGTAGCCGAGGCTGATCTGCGCCATGAACCGGTCGCGCTGCGCCTCGGGCAGCGGCCAGGTCCCTCCCATGTCGATCGGGTTCTGCGTGGCGACTACGAGGAAGGGCCGGGCGAGTGCGTATGTGATGCCATCCACACTCACGTGTCGCTCAGCCATGCTTTCCAGCAGCGCGGATTGGGTCTTGGGGGACGCGCGGTTGATCTCGTCAGCCACCACGATGTTCGCGAAGATCGCTCCGGGGTGGAACTCGAAGGCGTGCTGGTCCGGGTTGTAGATGCTCGACCCGGTGATATCCCCGGGCAGTAGGTCCGGCGTGAATTGGATGCGGTGGACCGTCGATCCAGTGGCATCAGCGAGGGCCTTGGCGAGCGTTGTCTTACCAACCCCGGGCACATCCTCGATGAGCAGGTGCCCTTCAGCCAGCATGATGGTGACCGCCAGTCGGACGACATCGTCCTTCCCGCGAACGGCCTGGGTGACCGCACCGGCAACGGAGCGGGCGATGCTAGCGGGATCGGTACTTTCGGTCACCATGTGAGCCTAAGTCACTTTTGCCTGATTCGTATCGCCGAGGTTGCGCATCCGCTCCCTCGCGCGGGAATCCGCCCGTCGCACCCACGCGGCAACAAGCGATGGATAACGGGATGGTGCGAGCCGCACCAGGGCGTCGATAAGGACAGCGTCCCATCCGACGCGGATGCGCGGTCGACCCGCGGCCATGCCGTCAAGGATGATACGCGCCGCATCAGCGGCAGGCTTTCGCAACAGTGTCTCGCTGTAGAACTGCGCCCGTGCCTCATCATCCGGGGTCACCTCAAGCCCGCGTCGACGCGCATGCATGAGAGTGGCCGTCGCGATGTTGGTCGCGACACCTCCCGGGTGCACGACACTGACCTTCACAGGCGCCTTGTCCAGTTCCAGTTCCTGCCGGAGCGACTCGGTGAAGCCGCGGACCGCGAACTTGCTCGCGCAATAGGGACTGAGTCGTGTCTGACCCATGTAGCCGTTCAAGCTGGAGATGTTCACGACGTGGCCTTCTCCGGAAGCGATGAGGTGAGGCAGGAACGCCTTTGTCCCGTGGATAACCCCCCAGAGATTCACACCCAGGACGAATTCGAACGTATCCCAATCCGTGTCTGCGACGGTCGTGCCCGGGCTGCCCACTCCGGCGTTGTTGATGACGATGTTGACGCGCCCGAAGTGCTCCGCGACCTCGTCGGCGTACTCAAGCATGGCCTTGCGCTCACGAACATCCAGCACCCGCAGGTGCACGTCGGCACCGATCTGCTGGCAGTGTCGACCGGTTTCCGCGAGCGACCCCTCGTCAATGTCGCTTAGGGCAAGCCGCGCCCCGCGCTCAGCCAGGCCGTGGGAGAGCGCTCTGCCGATTCCCGACCCAGCCCCGGTGACGACGGCAACCTTGCCCCGGAATGTCGCTCTGGCCATTTTCAGTCTCCCTTTCGAGTCGAGTCTGCGGAAACACCCGCCGCGCCGCCGCGACCAGCCTGCGGACTCCCGCTGAAGTGCAACTCCGGTTCGGCCACCCGCCCGCGGCGCAGCAGTCGCACGTCGTCGCGGTAGCCCATTGAGGTCAGCCAAGGCCAGGTGTCGCCCTGGCGTGGCATGGACTCCATGGCCCTTTGGATGTAACCGGCACCGAAGTCGAGGAAGGGTCTCGTGGCAGTCATCCCTTCATCGGTCTCTGGGACGCACACGGTGTAGTGATGCGCGTCCATGTAGCTGAACAAGCGGCAGAGGTGCTCGCTGAGCAGACCGACCTTCAGAGTCCACGAGGCGTTGATGTAGCCCACGGAGTAGGCGAAGTTCGGTACACCGGACAGCATGAAGCCCTTGTATGCCACGGTGTGCCGCGGGACTACCTGCTTGCCGTCAACTGACATGTCCAGTCCGCTCATCGGCTCAAGGGCTAGTCCGGTCGCCGTGATGATGATGTCGGCATCAATGTGACCACCAGACTCCAAGGTGATCCCAGCCTCTGTGAATGTGCGGATATGGTCCGTGATCACGCGCGCACGTCCTTGACTGATGGCCTTGAAAAGATCACCGTCCGGCACGATGCACAGTCGCTGGTCCCAGGGTTCGTAGGGTGGGTTGAAGTGCTCGTCGACCGGGTAGCCGGGTGGTAGTGATCGCTTGTTCGTCCATCGAATGAAGCGGCGGGTCACCTGCGGGAAGTTGCGGGCAAGCAGCCACGTGGCTCGCTGCTGGGCGATGTTGCGCCGCCGCAGCCACACGTGAGCCCGCTCGTCGCCGAGCCACTTCCTGAGCGTCGGTGCCATCCTGTCGGTGCTGGGCACGGGGAGGATGTACGTCGGTGTGCGCTGCAGCATGGTCACCTGTGCGGCATGCCGGGCCATCGCGGGCACTATGGTGACAGCGGTCGCACCGCTTCCGATGACGACGACCTGCTTTCCCGTGTAGTCGAGATCGTCCGGCCATTGCTGAGGATGAACGATCTGACCGGCGAAGCGGTCGCTTCCCGGGAACGACGGTGTGTACCCCGAGTCGTAGCGGTAGTAGCCGCCGGCTGCAAACAACCAGGTGCACGTCACGGTGATGTGCTCACCGGTGTCCAAGCGGGCGACGTCGACGTACCAGCACCCGTCCGGTGTGGACCATCGAGCTGAGATCACCCGGTGGTGGTAGCGGATGCAGCGGTCTATGCCGAACTCAGCGGCGACGTCACGCAGATAGGAGTGGATCGATTCACCGTCGGCGATGGCCTTGGGTCCGGTCCACGGCTTGAACTCGTAGCCGAAGGTGTAGAGGTCTGAGTCCGAGCGCACTCCGGGGTAGCGGAAGAGATCCCAGGTACCCCCGAGGTCAGCACGTGCCTCAAGGATCGCAAGGCTGCGCGCCGGGTGGTCGCGACCGAGGTAGTACGCGACCCCGATCCCGGAGATCCCGGCGCCCACGATGAGCACGTCAACGTGTTCACCGCGAGCACCTGGGCTCTCGACCGGCGTGGGGCTCTCACTCACCCCGCAAGGCAATCACACCAACCCCGCGGGGCGCAGCCCGTCCCTCACGTGGACGGCGTCGGTGACGGGCTGAGGAAGTCCGCCATGGCATCGGCTGCGTGGTTCAGCAGCCACCACTCGAACTCCACGTTGCTGAGCACGAAGGGGCTCCGTCGCTCGCGCAGGAGGGCGATGGCGTCGGTGGCCGAGTAACCCGCGTACATCAGCGTCAATGCGCTGACCAGGCCCGACCTGCTGACACCTGCCTGGCAGCGGATCAACACGGTCGCCCCTGCCTGCCACCGGGTGAAGGTGTAGTGCGCCAGCCGCACCACCGTCGTGGCAGCCGCATCGGTCAGAGCCGCGTCGAAGAAGCCGAAGCGCACCTCCTCCGTGCCCCACGGGGCCGGATTCGCGTCGTTGTAGAGCGTGACCACCAGATCGAATTGGTAGTCGGCGGTGAAGTGGTCGGCGGGCTTCCCTTGGCCGAGGACGTCGGTATCCTCCGTGCCGCCCTGCCATAGCCCGGGCAGGATTTCGTGTGGCGCGTACGCCGGCCAGGACTCGTACTCGTCGTTGTCCGTCATCATTGTGCTCCTGTCAGGTTCCGGGGTCTTCCCCCTCAACCAGGACAACGAGTCAGCCGCGGAAACGTAAACACGGTGCGTCGGTCCGGGGCGTCCGAAGGTTCAGGACCGGGTGGGCGCCCCAAGATCCGTCAGAGCAAGCCTCGCTCGGCGAGAAATCGTGCGCGGCCCCTTTCGCCCTTGCGCTCGAAGGGCGGGAGGACGCGGTCGATCAGCCAAGGGACCGAGCCGAAGAACCGGGTGGTCAGGCTGTCACCGTAGGGGATGTACGTCTCGAGCCGGCCGGTGTCGAGTGCCCTCATGCACGCATCGCCCACCTGGCCGGGAGTAAGCACCTTTCCCACGAAGTTCAGTGCCGAGCCGCCGTGCAGCGCCTCGTGGCGCAGCATGGGGGTGTCCACACCGCTCGGGAAGACGCCCATCACCCGGACACCGTGCCGAGCGACCTCGGAGCGCAAAGATGTCTGGAAGCCGCGCAGACCGAACTTCGACGCGGCGTAGGCGGCGCTGGTCTTCATGGCGATGATCCCGCCCATCGAGATGATCGACAGGATGTCCCCGGACCGCCGCGAACACATGAGGCGCGCGGCGACCTGGGACAGGCGCATTGGTGCCAGCAGGTTGATGCGGACATGTCGCTCGAGCACCGTGCCGTCAATCTGGACCACATCACCCGGCTCGATATAGCCCGCATTGTTGACAAGGAGCGACAGGTCCGCGTGGTCTGACTCGATCCGGCGCGCAAGGGCATCGAGTTGGTTGGCATCTGCTAGGTCCGAAACGATGACCTCCACCGTGCCGGGGAGTCGCGCAGCCACTTCACCAACGCGGTGCGCGTCGACATCCACCAGAGTGAGTCGGTATCCGCGGCCACTCAAGCGTCGGGCGATCTGCTCGGCGATGGCACCGCCGCCTCCGGTGATGAGTGCTGTCTTCACATTGCCGCCTTTCGCAGTCTGTCGAAGCACCCCGGGGACAGTGCTGGCCATCCCATGGTCCTGCGCACACGCTGCATCTGTCGCCGGTAGGCGACCGATTCGACGTAGGTCGCGTGCCGGGCCGAGTCGACGAAGCGGATCCCGCCGCTGAGGTCCGGTCGGTCCGTTGCGATCAACTCATCGATCGCACCGGACCGGCGATTCTCCCGCGCAACGATCGTTCGGGTAATGAGGTCGGCCATCTCATCGAATAACTTGTATGCGCCGCCATTCGTCTCCATGAATCCGAGTGCGAAGAGCCGAGGGTTCGTGCGGCTGAAGAGGTTCATGTACAGATCTGGTCGCCCGTGGCGCCAGGTGAACTCGCTCTCATCGACGTAGGGGATCTTCCATTCGTATCCCGTGGCACACAGGACCACATCAATCTCAGCGCTGCTGCCGTCGACGAATCGCACCGTCCCTTCGTCGAACCGGGCGATGTCCGGCTTAGCAATGATGTCTCCATGGCTGAGAAAGTGCAGTAGTTGGGTGTTCAGAATGGGGTGCGTCTCAAAGAGGCGGTGATCAGGCTTGGGGAGGCCAAGGCGTCTGGTACTGCCATTGATCGCCTTGAGCATGAGTCCAAAGACGCGCTGCTCCACCCACATCGGCAGGTGTGGACCGCTCGCTGCGAACTCGTCCGAAGGAATCCCGAAGATGTGTTTCGGGATGAAGTGGTAGCCGCGGCGCATGCTGATGTACGCCGCATCAGCTGACTGCGCAGCGTCACACGCGATGTCACATCCAGAGTTGCCTGCCCCGATGATCAGGACCCGTTTGCCCGCGAACTCGTTCATTGATCGGTAGGTCTGCGCGTGCCGGATCTCACCGGTGAAAGCACCCGGGTAGTCCGGCATCACTGGGTGCCAGTTAGTTCCATTTGCACAGATGAGATTGCTGGCGTCAATCACCTCGCCGTGATCAGTCGTTATCCGCCACCCTCCGGCGGTCGTTTCCGCCCGCTCGACCCCGGTGTCGAATCTGATGTGCTCACGGAGGGAGTACGCGTGTGCGAATGCGTGCATGTAGTCAAGGATCTGCCGCTGGGACGGGTAGTCGGGGAACTCATGTGGCATGTCGAAATCGTGGAAGTGGGACTGCGACTTGGACGATATGAAATGCGCGGAGTCGTAGACCGGACTGCCGGGATTGCGTTGGTCCCACAGACCCCCGACATCACTGTGTCGCTCGAGAACCACAAAGGGAACGCGGTGGGCCAGGAGATTGCGCGCCATGGCCAGCCCCGCGGGGCCCCCTCCCACCACACATACCGGCTGCATGCCCCCTACTGTGGCGCACAGGACGCTGCCCTGGAAGGCGAATCGTCGCGCCGAATGCGGATATACCTGCGTGGCCCGCCTGCTGGCGTGATCTCAGCCCTTGCCGCCGACTCCGTGCGGCTGCTGCCAGAAGACCACCTTGCGTTCCAGTACCGACACGAGCCAGAAGAAGAGGTAGCCCAGGACGGCGAGCGTGATGCCGTAGGCGTACACCCGATCCATGGCCAACTGATCCCCCGCGATCTTGGTCTGCTGCCCGAGGCCGCGGCCACCGCCAATGAACTCACCGATGACCACGCCGATGACCGCTAGCACCGCCGCAGTCTTCAATCCGGCAAAGATGAATGGCAGCGCGGAGGGCAACTGCAATTTGAAGACCCGTTGTCGTGTTGAGGCCCTAAGAGAGCGAAACAGCGTTGTCCGGTCCGGGTCTGTTGCGGCGAGTCCGGCTGCGGTGTCTACGAGAAGCGGGAAGAACGCGATGAATGCTCCGAGGGCTACCTTCGCGCTGATGCCGAAGCCGAGGGCTGCGATGAACACGGGCGCGAAGACGACTTTCGGTGCGGCATTGATGGCCACCAGGAACGGCAGGAGGACTATTCGGCCGAAGGATGTCTCCGCAACGAGGAATCCTGTTGCGATCCCAAGGACCGCGGCAACGGCAAAGGCCAACACGGCTTCAATGACTGTGATGAGCAGGGCCTGGCGAAGGGGTCCCCCCTCGATCACCTGCCCGATGAAGCGCCAGAGTGCTTGAGCGACATCAATGGGTGGTGGAAGGATGAATTTGGAGACCCATCCGGTCATGCTCAGGAACTGCCACAGGGCAAAGACGATGAGCAGAAAGCCGAGGATCGAGATCCAGCGGGGAATGCGGTCCCAGATGGATATCTTGGCACCGGTCACGGGATCAAGCTTCGTGCTCATGCGACGGCCTCGTCAGAGGCTGATCCGAGTTCAAGGTACCCGCGTACGGAATTCATGAGGGTGAGGAACCCCTCCGTTGTCACCATGTCCAAGGTGCGCGGCCGTGGCAGGGACACGGGTACTACGCCGATGATGCGGCCCGGGCGCGCACTCATGACGACCACGCGGTCCGAGAGGAAGACTCCCTCCTGGATATTGTGGGTTACCAGGATGGACGTCTTCTTCGTCTGCTCCACGATCCGGTCGAATTGCAGGTTGAGTTTCTCGCGTGTCAACTCGTCCAGGGCACCGAAGGGTTCGTCCATCAGAAGGACTTCGGGGTCTCCGATCAGCATTCGACAGATGGCAGCACGCTGCTGCATGCCTCCGGAGAGCTCCCGCGGGTAACGCTTGTCAAAGCCGTCGAGTCCGACGGAACTCAGCAACTCCATCGCGCGAGGGGTGGCAGCCCGTGCCGCACCGCGACCACCCGCCATCTCAATCGGCAGTAGGACGTTGCCTAGGACAGTCCGCCAATCGAGCAGCACCGGCTTTTGGAACATCATCCCGACGGCATTGGGCGGTCCCAGGACGGGGCGCCCCTGTACGAAGACCTCGCCGGCCGAGGTCGGAAGCAGCCCGGCCACGAGGTTCAGAAGCGTCGACTTACCACACCCCGAGGGGCCGATCAGCGTGATGAACTCGCCATCGGCCACGTCGATGGAGACGTCGTTCAACGCGTGTACGTCGTCGCCGCGCGTCGCGAAGACCTTGGACACTCCGCGCACACTGACTGCTGGGGTACTCATCAATCAGTCACAGACTCCCCGCGCGGGGTTCGTGTTGTCGCTACTTGATCGTGGCTGGGTCGAAGTCGTTGTACGCATCCACGAACTGGTTGTCGAAGAACGCCGGGCTCACCGGTGTGGTGAGGTACCCCTGCGCGAGCAACGCCGCGATGAGGGCGTCGTGGCGCGCCGGCACGGAGTATCCCCACTTGCCGTCCGCGCCAGGCGGGAGTGCGTAGAGAGACTGTGTCTCTGCTAGCAGTGCTTCGGCGAACGGCATGTCACTGACTTCATCGGGGAACTGCTCGCCGATGATGGAGAGCACCTCCGCAGGGTTGGTCTCACCGAGCACGGTCGACATCGCAACGCCCTTGCCCAGAGCCTCGATGACGGCAGGATTGGCGTCGACGTAGTCCTTCTTCATGATGAGTACCGCGTCGAAGAAGACCTCCGAACCGGGTAGTTCGACCTTTTCGACGGTGAGTCCCTGCAGCTTCAGCACGGCCGTGTCGATGAAGGCGGCGGCGTAGGCCTGGATGTCACCGCGCGCGAAAGCTGCGATGGGTGCGGCACCGGGCCCAGTGGCGATGATCTCGTAGTCGGTCCCGAGCTTGAGTCCCTGTGCTGACATGAGCGGAACGAGCCACGACTCGGCGCCCCCACCGATGGCGTCGACGCCGATGATCTTCCCGCGCAAGTCCTCAGCTGTGGTCACGCCGGTCTCCGGCGTGGTCAGGAGGGCGAATACATCGGACTGGTAGAGGGTGTAGACCGAGGCGAGATTCGCACCCTCCTCCACGGCCTTGAGACCGGGGCCGGGGCTGCAGACACAGATGTCGGCCTGCCCCGCGAGCACCTGCTGAAGGGCCGATCCGGATGAGTCAGCTGCCTCCGTGTTGACCGTGAGCGCCTCGCCGAAGTACCCCTTGGCCTGCCCGACGACGAGCGGGTAGAAGGCGATCCCGCTCGGAGCGGCAAGGACGGCGGTGAGTTCAGTGGGCTCTATGGGGGCCGTGGATGTCGTCGGAGCCCCGCTCGAGGTCGGCGCACCCGATGTGGTCGGGGCTGCCGAGGAGGAGCCCCCGCTGCCACCTCCACCGCACGCCGCGACCGTGATGAGGGCAGCCACCCCGAGGCCGGCTAGTGCAGCGCGTGAGATCCGAGACATGTCTTCCTCCTGGCCCGTGGCTCTCCTCTGATCCGGAGCCCGTGCGGAGAGTTTGACGTACTAATGACAAGAAGGGAAGGGCTAATGACAAGAAGGGGAGGAATTTGCCTGAATTGTGATGTCAGCGAGCGGCTCAGGCCGGCTCGAACAGCAGGGTTGCCCCGATCGCACCGCCGAGGTCTCCCAGTGCCGCGGGCACGACGGCGGGCGGACGCTCGGGCAGGACGAGATGCGGGCCCATGGCCTCGCGGATCCTGGCGACGTAGGGCTCACCAAGCCGGCACCCGAGCCCGCCGCCGATGACGATCGACTCCACGTCGATGAGGTTGATCGCGCTCGCCCCGGCGATGCCGATCGCCCAGATCGCCTTGTCGATCAACTCGACCGCCATGGGGTCACCATGGTCGAGCGCCTTCGCCCACACCCCACTAGACAGTCGGGTCCGCCCCTTGTGCTCCATGATCTTGAACAGTTCGGTCCTGTGACCGTCTTCATGGAGGTTGCGGGCGCGGGCCTCCATCGCGGCGCGACCGGCGTACGCCTCCATGCACCCGCGGCGACCGCAGGGACAGTGGCGGCCATCGGCCTCGACGACCATGTGCCCGATCTCGCCAGCGGCGCCGCGGCCGGTCCATAGCGTCCCGTCGATCACGATGCCCCCGCCGACACCGGTGCCCCAGAAGATCCCGAGCACCGAGCGGTAGGGCCGACCAGCCCCGAGCCGCGCCTCTGCGATCACACCGACCTGAACGTCGTTCGCCAGGGCCACCGGTGCCCCGAGCGCCTGGCTGAGCGGTTGGGCCACATCGACCGTGCCGCTCCACTCCGGCAGGTTCATCGCGTGGCTCACGGTCCCGGCTGCCCGGTCGATCTGGCCCGGTGACCCGACGCCGACACCGACTAGGTCACCCGGTTGCGCACCCGCGGAGTCCAACGCCTGCCGGACCGCATCGACCATGGCATCGAGGACACCGGTAGAACCGCGGTCCTGCGGCGTGGGTTCGCGGAACTGGCCGATGACCGTGTGGCCGGCGTCGACCACCACGGTCTGAATCTTGGTGCCGCCAAGGTCGACACCCGCGCGCAGCGTGGCCATTCAGGAGCAGCCGGAGGGCGAGGGCGACGGCGTCGGTGTGTCGATCGCCGCATCCACCTCCGCCTGCGGGGCGACGTCCATGAAGCCGGCCCCGAGCACGGTGTCGATAGACGCATCTGCGCGGTCGTCATCGATGAGCTTGGCGCCCGGCAGGTAGAACGCCATCAGACTCGCAGCATCAGCGCCCTTCGGACCATGACGGATTTCGGCGACGCCCGTGATCGTCTTGCCCAGCGGGTCATTAGCCACGGTGCCGATGACGAAACCGCGAGTCTTCAACTCCTCGGCGGTGGCGGCCGCGAGCCCGGTGCGATCCGTCGCGTTGTAGACATTGCTGGTCACATCGGCAGGTGTGGGCAAGCTGTCCGCCGGGATCACGGTGACGGTCACACACGGTGTTGGCCCGGGGGAGGTGGTGTTGGTCGGGCTGACCGTCGGGTTGGGCGCGCCACTCGTCGTCGGAGCCGGGCTCGTCGTCGGAGCTGCCCCTCCTCCGCCGGCGTTGCGGATGACCATGGACAGCCCGAAGCCCGCGGCGAAGAGCACCACCATGGACAGGCCGATGAGCACGATGCCGAGCCACGGATTGCGCCGCGGGGGCCGTCGACTGGCCCTTGGTCCGGACGTCACACTCATGCGCTTAGCCTCCCACCTGGTTGAGGGCATCGAGGTCCAGGACACGCGCGTGGATGGCCGGTCGCTGCTGCAATGCAGCGCGTACGGCGCGGTGCAGGCCGTCCTCCAGATAGAGCGTCCCGCGCCAGCGCACGACGTGCGCGAACAGATCTCCGTAGAACGTCGAATCATCGGCCAGTAGTGCAGTGAGATCGAGGGTGCGCTTGATCGTCACCAGTTCGTCGAGGCGCAATTGCCGGGGTGCGACCTTCGACCAATCGGCCGCGCTCAGACCGTGCTCCGGGTAGGGCCGACCGTCGCCGACCTCCTTGAAGATCACCGACGGCCTCGCGCCAGGAGCCACCCCGTGTCAGCCATGCGCACGAGTTTACGTACGCTCCTCCACGGAGGATTCGCCTAGTGGCCTAGGGCGCACGCTTGGAAAGCGTGTTGGGGGCAACCCCTCACGGGTTCAAATCCCGTATCCTCCGCGCACCGGTGTAGCGGGGGGTCTCGGACCAACGGGACCCCCCGTGCACCCGCCAGAGCCCACGTACCCTTGCTGCCTTCCGGCCCTGGGGGGGTTCAGCGGGATGACGCCGCACGAGGGGTCGTCGAGCAGTCTACGGTGTGGGGTGTGGCGCTCGCTCTCTACCGCACGTATCGGCCGGCCCGCCTTGACGAGGTCGTTGGCCAGGAGCACGTCACGACGGCCCTGCGTCGGGCCCTGACCTCCGACCGGATCCACCACGCCTACCTCTTCTCTGGTCCGCGCGGGTGCGGCAAGACCTCCACGGCGCGCATCCTCGCTAGATCGTTGAACTGCGAGCAGGGTCCGACCCCTGACCCGTGCGGGCAGTGCCAAAGCTGCATCGACCTCGCGCCGAACGGTCCGGGATCGATCGATGTCATTGAATTGGACGCCGCGAGTCACGGCGGCGTCGATGACACCCGGGACCTACGGGAACGAGCGGTTTTCGCGCCCGCCCGCTCCCGCTACAAGATCTACATCATCGATGAAGCTCACATGGTCACGACGGCGGGCTTCAACGCCCTTCTCAAACTCGTCGAAGAACCCCCTGAGCACGTCCGCTTCATCTTCGCGACGACCGAGGCTGAGAAGGTGCTGCCGACCATTAGGTCGCGCACCCACCACTACGGATTCCGGCTCGTCCCCACCAAGGTCCTGCAGTCGCACCTGGCGCGGGTATGCGAGGCCGAGGGAATCCCCGCCGAGGCTGCTGCACTCACCCTGATCGCACGCGCGGGTGCGGGAAGCGTCCGTGACAGCCTGTCGATCTTGGGGCAGGTGGTCGCCGGTTCGGGTCCTGACGGCTTGACCTACGTCGAAGCGGCGGCACAACTCGGTGTGACCGATACGTCGCTTCTTGAGCGCACCGTAGCGGCACTCATCGCGCGCGACGGTGCCGCCCTATTCACCGTGATCGGCGATGTTGCGGATGCCGGACATGATCCCCGCCGCTTCGCATCGGACCTACTTGAACGGCTACGCGACATCATCGTTGTGCAATCGGTCCCCGACGCCGCTGAGAGCGGCCTACTGGACCTCCCCGACGACACGGTGCGCGTGATCACCGAGCAGGCCGCCGCGGTCGGTCCGGCCGAGGCCTCCCGCGCAGCGGAGCTGGTGAGCGCCGGACTCTCGATGCTCAAGGGCGCGACCGCACCGCGGCTGCAACTCGAACTCCTCGCCGCCCGCCTGCTGCTACCCGGTGCCGACGACACCGCCCGCGGTACCGCCGCACGTCTCGATGCGATGGAGCGCCGCATCGCAGCACTCGGCGTTGGCGCGTTGGCACCAACGGTCGCTCCCGCGGGCACGCCACCGGTGGCACCAGCCGTTGCGCAGCAGTCTCCCGCCACGCCGCAGGCCCCGACTGCACAGTCGGCGGCTCAGTCATCGGCGGCTCAGTCATCGGCGGCTCAGTCATCGGCCCCGCCTGCTCCGCTGTCGTCGGTGACCTCCGCGGCGCGCACGAGCGCGCGGAAGGTCGAGCCAGCCCCGGCGGCAACCCCGGCGAGTGGTGCCCCACTCACCTTCGCCGAAGTACAGTCCCTATGGCCCGCCGTGCTCGAATCAGTGAAGGCAATCTCCAGGGTGAGTTGGACGCAATTCAGCTCCTCCGTGCCGCTGTCGGTCGACGACGCGACGTTGGTCGTCGCACTCGACAATCCGGGAGTCGTCACCGCCGTGCGCGCCAGCGGTCGCGAAGAAGCGCTGCGTCAGGCCGTGCGAGATGTCCTGCGAGTCGATCGAAAGATTGAGGTGATCCTCGACCCCGGCCGCTCCGCACCGGTGCCGTCCGCGGCATCCGCGACGTCCACCCCGCCTGCAGCACCCGCCCCGGCCGATGCGCCCGCTGCGGCACCGGCCGATGACGTCCCGAGCCCCGACGATGCTGACCTTGACGGTGACGGTGTCAGCGGCGAGGACCTCATCATGCGCAGTCTGGGCGGACAGCGCATCGGCGAGATCGGCTGAGGATGTACGAAGGGATCATCCAGGACCTCATCGACGAGCTCGGTCGACTGCCTGGCGTCGGACCCAAGAGCGCCCAACGGATCGCCTTCTACGTCCTCCAGGCCGACGAGGCCGACGTGCGGCGGCTCTCTGACGTCCTGCGCGAGGTCAAGGCGAAGGTTCGATTCTGCGCCGAGTGCGGCAATGTCGCGCAGGAGGAGCGCTGCCGGATCTGCATCGATCCGCGTCGGGATCCGTCCGTCCTGTGCGTCGTAGAAGAACCGAAGGACGTCGTCGCGATCGAACGCACCCGGGAGTTCCGCGGGCGATACCACGTCCTCGGCGGGGCGATATCGCCCATCGAGGGCGTCGGACCGGACGATCTCCGGATCCGCGAGCTCGTGACCCGTCTCGCGGACGGCACGGTCACCGAGGTGATCCTCGCCACCGACCCCAACCTCGAGGGGGAGGCGACCGCCACCTACCTCACCCGCCTTCTCATCCCGCTCGGTGTCGCCGTGTCCCGCCTCGCGAGCGGCCTCCCCGTCGGCGGAGATCTTGAGTACGCCGACGAGGTCACCTTGGGCCGCGCCTTCGAGGGGCGGAGAAGGGTGGACGGCCTGCGCACCTAGAATGCGCGGGTGAGTCTGATCGTCCAGAAGTTCGGCGGTTCCAGTGTTGCGGACGCCGCGAGCGTTAAGCGCGTCGCACGTCGGATCGTCGACACGAAGCGCGCCGGGCATGACGTAGTGGTCGTCGTCTCGGCCATGGGCGACACGACCGACGAACTCCTTGACCTAGCCGAACAGGTCTCCCCCCAGCCGCCCGGACGTGAACTCGACATGCTTCTGACCGCTGGTGAGCGCATCTCGATGGCACTGCTCGCGATGGCGATCCACGACCTCGGAGAGCAGGCTCGTTCCTACACCGGTTCGCAGGCCGGCCTCATCACCGACTCCGCCCATGGCGCCGCCCGAATCATCGACGTCACGCCCAGCCGTATCTCCGCCGCGATCGACGAAGGTGCGGTGCCCATCGTGGCTGGATTCCAGGGCGTCGCCCAGGACACCAAGGACATCACGACACTCGGTCGCGGCGGGTCGGACACCACGGCAGTGGCGCTCGCCGCAGCCCTGCAGGCTGATGTCTGCGAGATCTTCACCGATGTCGACGGCGTGTTCACCGCGGATCCGCGGGTGGTGCCGCGGGCGCGCAAGGTCGATCTGATCACCTACGAAGAGATGCTCGAACTCGCCGCCGTTGGCGCGAAGGTCCTGCACCTGCGGTGCGTCGAGTACGCCCGCCGCTTCGGCCTACCCATCCACGTCCGGTCGTCGTTCAATGACAATGAAGGAACGTTGGTCCTGTCGGAGGCCGCGATCGCGGCCCGCCGTACGAAAGAGGGAAACCCCGTGGAGCAGCCGATCATCTCCGGAGTGGCCGCCGACCTCAACGACGCGAAGGTCACGGTCGTCGGCGTACCCGACCGACCGGGCGAGGCCGCGGCGATCTTCCGCGCGCTCGCTAGCGCCGGTGTCAACATCGACATGATCGTCCAGAACGTCTCGGTCGCGGCGACCGGCCGCACGGATGTCACCTTCACGTGTCCACAGGGTTCCGCGAGCAAGGCGACGGCAGCACTAGAGGCCGTGCAGGGTGAAGTCGGCTTCGAGTCGCTGCTCGTCGATGAGGAGGTCGCGAAGATCTCACTGGTCGGTGCAGGCATGCGTTCACACCCGGGTGTCTCCGCCACCTTCTTCGCGGCCCTGGCCGACGCAGGCGTGAACATCGAAATGATCTCGACCTCCGAGATCCGCATCTCCGTCGTGACGCGGACCGCCGTGGCACATGATGCGGTGCGTGCGGTCCACACCGCGTTCGGACTCGACGCGGACGGTGAGGCCGTCGTCTACGCCGGCACCGGACGATGAGCGCACCGACGGTCGCGGTCGTCGGCGCGACCGGTCAGGTCGGTGCCGTCATGCGTCGACTTCTCCTCGAGCGTGACTTCCCGCTTGGCGCGATCCGCTTCTTCGCCTCAGCGCGTTCCGCGGGATCGACCCTGCCGTGGCGCGGGGTCGACGTGGTGGTCGAGGATGCTGAGACCGCCGATGTGAGCGGTATCGATATCGCGCTCTTCTCGGCGGGCGGTGCGACTTCCAAGGCGCAGGCTCCACGCTTCGCTGCGGCTGGTGCCATGGTCATAGACAACTCGTCGGCGTGGCGGATGGACCCGGATGTGCCGCTCATCGTGAGCGAGGTGAACCCCGAGGCCATCTCGGCGGCACGCAAGGGCATCATCGCCAACCCGAACTGCACGACGATGGCGGCGATGCCGGTGCTGCTGCCCCTGCACCGTGAGGCCGGTCTACGTCGCCTTGTTGTGTCGTCCTATCAGGCGGTATCCGGTTCCGGCCTCGCCGGCGTCGAGGAACTCGAGACGCAGGTGCGCGCGGCGATCACCCAGGACATCGCGGCGCTCACCCACGACGGGGGCGCGGTGCGCCTTCCTGAGCCGAGCAAGTACGTCCGGCCTATTGCCTTCGATGTCGTGCCGCTCGCCGGCTCCTATGCGGCAGACGGTTCGGGCGAGACGGACGAGGAACAGAAGCTGCGCAACGAGAGCCGCAAGATCCTCGGTATTCCCGACCTGCTCGTGTCCGGGACCTGCGTGCGGGTCCCCGTGTTCACCGGGCACTCGCTCGCGATCAACGCGGAGTTCGAGCGCCCTATCACGCCGGAGCGTGCGCTCGAACTCCTTGCGGTGGCTCCGGGGGTGGCGATCACGGATGTGCCGACGCCGCTGGAGGCCGCCGGCGCCGATCCGTCGTTCGTCGGGCGTGTACGCGCGGACCAGAGTGTGCCGGGTGGGCGTGGACTTGCGCTCTTCGTGAGCAGTGACAACTTGCGCAAGGGCGCGGCTCTCAACGCTGTGCAGATCGCCGAACTGCTCTGAGTCACCGACTGCCGGTCGCGGTTGAGTCGTGCCTTGACCGGGCAGGATCCGCGCGCCTGAGGGCACCGCGGAATGGTGCTCTCAGGCCCACGTCCTTCCGGCGGCATCCCTCACTACAGGTCATGTGGCCCGAGTACGCGACATGTGGCCCAGGGAGTTAGCCCTGGGCCACATGATGAGTCGGGGTGGCGGGATTT